>JABGRQ010000052.1 GCA_018648225.1 Chloroflexota bacterium | reverse complement strand
TATGATAGCATCCAGAGCATGGGCGGCGATGTTGCCGGTATGACACGCCCCTAGCTGAAGCTCATTAAACAAAAAAAGGGCGCACTTTGAAAAAAGTGCGCCCTTTTTTATTAACCCTAATTTTCCGGAGCGCCCAGATCAATCCAGTTGATTACCATGTCCAACTCTTGTGGGGTGAACTGGGTGAAATGCCCCTGAGCACTGTTCTGAAGTTGAACCAGCAAGCTATTTTCGCCATCACCCGGCACAAGCGCTGGCCCACTGTTGCCGCCTTGCAGTGTGGATGTGTACAAGGTCAGGTCAAGGCCCTCGGTTGCGGCCGCTGAACTATGGCATTCAGCGCAGCGGAATTCGAATATCAAGCCGATGGTATCTGTGAAGGTGAGCGCGCCCCCCGCGGGGAGCGTCATCGCCTCGCTCGGTGGTGGTAGCTGATCGATCAGCAGTTCGCGCAGCCCGGGGGCGTCGAACCCGGCGTGCTCCCACACATTGCCATGACAGGCGCTGTTCGAGCAGAATGAAATATTCTCGGTACCGCCCGGGTTCTCTGTAGTGTGGCAGTTCTCGCAGGTGGGGTCAAAAGTATCACGGTGCAGCGCAATCCAGTTGGGGTTGAGATGCGAAGAAGGCTCCGGCCCGCGGCTGATTTCGATATTGGCGATAAAATCAGAAGGTCCGGCTACCTCAGGAATAGAATGGCACAGATTACACTCCAGCCGGATGGCTTCATCGAGGGCGTTGAGATGTTTGCCATCGTGACAGCGGAAACAGCCTGGCGTTTCTTTGTGACCTACATTATTGGGGTGGCTGTTCCAATCGGAGTTCTGTTCGGGATATACACTGGCGGCATAGGCTTCTTGCAGCAGGGCAATCGCCTCGTCCAGCACTGCCTGATTTTCGGCATAAAACTCTGGATAATAGGTTTCGTAGTAGCCTTCCAACCCGGCGATGCCGTTGAGTCCCTTTTCGGTGGTGTCGTAGATTTGACTGTATACTTCAATCGCCTTCAGGCGAATCTCGGGAATCTCGCTGGAGATCAACCCGCGGGCCATCAGTTGGTCTACTGTGTCTTCGGGAGATGTTACCAGATGTGTGATGCGGTTATGACAGGTCACGCAGTCCATCACTTCCAGGTCTTCGGGGTTGATGGTGGCGGGGTCAATATCGGCCTCAATATCAATATATTCTGAAACCGAGCCATCATCTTCGACAACGCGGATATAGGGGATGTCCTGTTTTTCCACATCCAGCGCCAGATACTCTACGGGGTTGACAATATGCCAGTGGATACCGCGCCCCAGCCCCAATTGCTCGCTCCCGCCCCCCGTGTTCATCACCAGGAAAGTCGTCTGGGGGGTGTTCGCTACATCATTGCTGAAACGCTCAATTTCCCGCAGGCTGTCATCCGAAAATTTTTCGGGGAAGTGGCATAATTCGCAGGTTTCCTGCGCCGGGCGTAACTTGTGGGCGGTGATGGGAAATTCGTAGGAGTGGAAGAGCATGGCGGTAACATGCTTGAGATCGCCCGCCTTACGGGTGATGCGCGTGGCGATAAAGCCTTTGCCGATATGGCAGTCTACACAATCGACGCGGGCATGCGGTGAAACGAGATAGGTGGTGTATTCTGGCGGCATGGTATGGCAGGCTGTGCCGCAGAATTCGGGCGAGTTCGTATATTCCCAGCCATATGCCCCACCGATAAGCGTAATCAGCGTGAGCACGCCCAGCACGGCATAGGGCATCACGCGCTGCCATTTGGGGGTACCCTCAGGTGGGAAGAAAAAACTTTTAATCCAGGTTTTGAAACGCTTCATAGTGAACCTCTACTTCATAGTTGCCAAATGGCACGAACAAGCTAACGCGAGGATGACTCGCGGCTGTGGTAATTGATAGCCGCGTCGAGTAGTTCTGCGTCACTGAGTGGCGTAACCATTCCCTCTACGTGGCAATGGCGGCAGGCATAATCGAGCGAAATTTGTGAGGATGCCAACGTACCATCGGCGTTGAATTGATTGACCTGATAGGGGTCAATTGCCATCTCGTGAGTGCGAATATCGGCAGTAAATAAGTCGAGATTAGCCCAGGCGCTTTGTACTAACCGCGGCATATGGCATTCTACACAGTCGAAGTTGATTTCGGCATGGCGTGCATTATTCTGGAAGCGGGCTTCCATGAAGTGGCAATCTTCGCATTGTGTGCGTGTGGTTTGCTGATCGCGCTGACGTAACTGAACCACGCCAGTGTGTGGGTCGTGGCAGAGTACGCAATCCAGGGCAATATGTTTGCTCTGGAAGAGTTCTTCAAACTGTTCATGGTGCTGGATGAAGCCAGCCTCAGCATCTACTTCTTCAACTACGCCGCGTACATGGCACTCGCCGCAGGCTTCAGCGTCGCGGTCCACTAACATTTGGAAACCCTCGGGATTCTTGGCGTGCAGGCTACCAGGCCCGTGGCAGGCTTCGCATTGGATGCCTGCTTCCGACCAGGTGCCCACAAATCCAGGTTGGTCGTTCTGGTTGCCTTTGGGGCTGTATCCCGTCGTGTGGCAGGTGCCACAGTCAAAGGGCAGTTCTGCTTCCCCGGCGTGATAGCTGACCCATCCGGCGCGCTTGTCGGCATACGGATTGGCAAAATTATACTGATTGAGATATTCTGCATCACCCGCAGCATCGGGCGCAGCGGTGATGAGATAACCCTGCTGATCGACAAAGAGCGCTTTCCAGTTATAGCCGCCAATCACAAAGCTGATGTCCTTCCAGTTATAGCCATCCGGGGGCACAAAAACCTGTGTAAAGGGGTAGTTAGGGGGCAGGCCGTCTTTGATCGACGATAATCCCCAGGCGTGCCCGGTATCGCCAAAGGTGGCGGAAATATCGGTATGACATCCGCTGCAAATTCGGCTGCCAGCGTATTCTGCGCTGAAGGTGAGCGCTGTGGCCGGCGGCCCGGTTTCACCCTGAGGGCCTGCTGGCCCCATCGGACCTGGCGGCCCGGCTTCTCCTACCAAGCCGGTGGTATCTGCTTCGCCAGCACAACCTGACAAAGCTAAGCTGCCTACGATGAGTAGCGAGATGACGAGCATAAAGCGTAATTTTTTCATTGTGTTCTCCTGCTGCAAGTTATGGCGATAACTTGATAAAGGGAAAGTGTAACAAGACATAATAAGGGATAATTATAGTCGATAATGGGATGAGACGGTGAAATTTGGAACGCTCTCATGTGATATTACAGCCTTACTCACCTTCTATTAATCTCATTGTGACAAAATATACGCTTGTAGACGCACGAAACAAATAATCGCGCCGCAGCATTTAAATTGGAATATTTCGGTTAGTCAGTTTACTAGATACCTGACACTTTTAAAGCCTTGCGCCAAATTTATCACGAATACCCTAAAGGGCACACGTGGGTACGAATTTGGCGAGTTACACGAATAGAACGATGTTTTTTATTTTTTAAAACGAAAATTCGTGTAATTTGTGGCACATGTGCCCTTTGGGTATTCGTTATCATTCGTGATTAAAACTGTCGGGTGGATGGTCAGTCTATATTTAGAAATAAAGGGAGCATTTAATGGAAGAAACAAATATTACACAAACCGGTTCACGCAACCGTATGAAATTCATCATGGGTGGGGCCATGATTGTTGCCGCGGTGATTTACCTCATCGTGTCATCGACACAGGCCAGCGCGCAGTATTTCCTCACTATCGATGAATTAGTCGCCCGGGCCGACGAAGTTTCCGACCGCGATTTACGGATTTCGGGCGCTGTGATCGGCGATAGCATCGAATACGACAGCGAAAATCTCATCCTGACCTTTGATGTTGCTCACGTTGCGGGCGATAACGACGAACTCGAAGCAGAGGGTGGTCTGGCCGCGGCACTGAATGCTGCGGTTATGGATCCTACACGTTCACGTATCACGGTTGTCTACGAAGGGCCGATCCCTGATTTGCTGCAAAACGAAGCCCAGGCAATTATGACCGGGCGATTACAGGGTGATGGAACCTTCCTTGCTGATGAACTTTTGCTCAAATGCCCTACAAAATACGAAGAAGCCGTTCCAGAACAGGCTGGAGAGTAGATCAGGTGATTTGATGTCAGGTTTCACATGTCAGATAATTCCTGATGCTTGACACCTGATACCTGATACCTGATACCCCACTACGGAGTTTCTATGATCGCAAATATTGGATACAGTGCATTAGTTCTCACATTACTGGTTTCACTATATGGCATTGGCGCGGCGTTGCTCGGTTTGCGGAAAAACAGACCCGCACTTGTGGATAGCGCCCGCAATGCCATGCTGCTCACCTTCCCTCTGCTCACGCTCTCAGCGTTGAGCATTATCTATTTATTGGCAACCAATCATTTTGAAGTTGAATATGTCGCCAGCGTCACCAGCCGCAGTATGCCCATGTACCTCAAAGTCACCGCGTTGTGGGGGGGACAGGCTGGCTCATTGGTATTCTGGTCGTGGCTGATGTCGGCATTTGCCTCGGCGGTGACGTTGCGCAAGTGGGATCGTGACCGCGAATTTTTGCCCTGGGTGATTGTTGTCTCCCTGGTAACGTTGGCCTTCTTCCTGGCTTTGAATATCTTTGTCGAAAATCCCTTTACGCGTTTATGGGCCTTACCCAGCGGACAGGTGATCGAGAAAATGTTGCAGCCAGCGGACAGTTCTTTATACTTTCCCACCGATGGCCGCGGCCTCAACCCCTTGCTGCGGCATCCGGGTATGATTATTCATCCCCCCATGCTCTATCTGGGATTTGTTTCCTTCGTCATTCCCTATGCTTTCGCCATGGCCGCCCTGATTACCGGGCGTACCGACGACCGCTGGATTCGTCTGACCCGCCGCTGGACGCTGTGGGCGTGGATGTTCCTCTCGCTGGGGTTGGTGCTGGGTGGACGCTGGGCCTATGATGTACTCGGTTGGGGCGGCTACTGGGGCTGGGACCCGGTGGAGATTGCCGCCTTTATGCCCTGGCTCACCGGGACGGCGTTCTTGCACTCGGTGATGATCCAGGAGAAGCGCGGCATGTTGAAGCAATGGAATATGGTGCTGATTATTCTCACCTATGCGTTGGTTATCTTCGGGACTTTCCTCACCCGCTCCGGGGTGCTCTCGTCCGTCCATGCCTTCGCACAGAGCGCCATCGGGCCGCTATTTTTCGCCTTTATCGGAATCACCTTCACGGCCTCGCTATCCTTACTCATGCAGCGCTGGAATGTACTCAAATCGAAAACGCAGATGACATCGATGCTCTCGCGTGAAGCTTTGTTCTTGCTCAATAATTTGCTTTTCCTGGGTATTTTGGTGGTCTGTTTCTGGGGGGTGATTTTTCCGCTGATCTCGGAGTTGTTCACTGGTCAGAAGGTGACCGTTGGCCCGCCCTTCTACGAGCGTGCTAATGGCCCACTGATGGCCGGGCTGCTCTTGCTGATGACAATCGCTCCGCTTTCCGCCTGGGGCCGCTCAACCTGGCGAACGCTGGGCCGCGCCCTGTGGAAACCCGCCATTGCGGCATTGGCTGTGCTGGTGGCTGTGATTGTGGCTGGTATTCACAATATCTATGCCCTGATTGGTATTTTCCTGGCTTCTCTGGTGATTGCTGTAACGCTCTACGAGTATGGGCGCGGGATTCTCGCCCGTCGCAAACGCCACGAAGGCAATGTTGTGATGGCATTCCTGAATTTAACTCGCCGTGACCCGCGGCGCTATGGCGGCTATTTGGTGCATATCAGCATGGCGATGCTGGCAATTGGCATTGTGGGCATTGAGATGTTCCAGACTGAAACCCAGGGTACGCTTAGCGTGGGCGAATCGCTGACGCTGGGGCGCTACGATATGGTCTATGAAGAACTGGCGGTGTTTGATGCTCCCGATGCTCGCAACGTGGCGCGTGCTGTGGTGAGCGTGTATAAAGATGGCGAGCCGGTGGGCGAGTTATATCCCCGCCGCGATTTCTTCTACGATTCCCAGCAGCCCATGACCATCCCCGGAGTGCGCAGCACGCTGGCCGATGATTTTTATGTGCTCCTGGTTGATTGGGAAGAGATCAGTACCAACAACGCCACCTTCAAGGTCTATCACAATCCGCTGGTTAAGTGGATGTGGCTCGGTTCGTGGGTTTTTGTGATTGGCACCCTGATTTCTGCCTGGCCTGAGAAAGAAAATTCGGCTGTCGAAAAACGCTCGCGGCAAAGGGTTGCTGCCACAGCAGATTAAAAAAATGGGTTGAAAGTTCAAGGTGGGCAGGTTTGTTATTTTTCAACTTGCAACATTGAACTTTCAACCTTCAACCTTCAACCGTTGACCGAGAGAAATTATGAAAAAACATTCATCCTTCACCCTTCATCACTCATCATTCGTCATTCTCATCTTTGTTTTAGCGATACTGGCGCTACCGATGACGGTATTGGCGCAGGATGCCAATCCCGACGCGCCTACAGACGATGATATTAATGCCATCGCCAGCGAGATGTTCTGCCCGGTGTGTGAGAATGTGCCCCTGGATGTTTGCGGGACACAGGCCTGTGCCCAGTGGCGCGCCCTGATTGGCGAAAAACTCAGCCAAGGTTGGACAGAAGACGAGATCAAGCAGTATTTTGTCGACCAATATGGTGATCGCGTGCTGGCAGAACCGCCCCGCACGGGTTTTAATTGGTTGGTTTATATCGTGCCGCCGGTGGCCTTTGTTATCGGCGCGTATGTACTTTTTCGGGGCATTCAAAGCTGGCGGCAAATTGAACCGGAAACCGCACCGCTTCCCGCGGATGCCGAAACCGCAGACGACTATGTGGCGCGCCTGGAAGAAGAATTGCGCAAAAGCCAGTGAACAATCGCATACGGATTGTAAATCACTGAAACATGGAGAATTCAATGATTGAAGATACCAATAAAATCTCGGATGGTGAAACCCCTGCGGAGAATCCTGGCCCAAAGTGGGGCCGCTTGCTGATTTGGGGAGGTTTGCTGGTTCTCATGGGGATTCTCGCCGTGGGGCTGAAACGCACCCAAGAAGGCCCTGTTCAACCCGGGCAGGCCGCGCCCGAATTTGTGCTCACCAGTTTCGATGGCGAAGAATTTAACTCGGCGGACTATGCAGGCAAGGTGATCGTGCTCAATTTCTGGGCCTCCTGGTGTAAACCTTGCGAACAAGAAGCTGCTGATCTCGAACTGGCCTGGCTCGACTATAAAGACCGCGGTGATGTCATCTTTTTAGGCGTCGATTATGTGGATACCGAACCCGAAGCGATGGGCTACCTGACTAAATTCAATATCACCTATCCCAACGGCCCCGATCTGGGGACGCGCATCTCCCAGTCCTTCCGCATCCGTGGCGTTCCTGAAACCTATATCATCGACCAGGAGGGTATACTTAGCCATGTCCAGATTGGCCCGTTTACATCTCTGGCGCAGATTAAAGCGGTGATTGATCCGCTGTTGGAGCCTTAATAGAAGCTCAGCAACCGGCATATTTTCATCAGGAAACCAGGAATGCAGGAAGAAAATTCATCTAATAAAAAATCTACTACGACCTGGATTGTAATCTTTGTTGGCGGATGTCTGCTGATTATGGCGCTGTCTTTTATTGGGATGAATGCGCTGCTCAAAAAGCCGCTGGAATTTGGCAGCAATAGCCAGGCCGCGCCCGATTTTCGCATGACCACGTTTGGCGGCAATTCCATTCATCTGGCAGATTATCTAGGCAAAGTTGTAGTGCTTAATTTTTGGGCTTCATGGTGCGGCCCTTGCGCTATGGAAGCTTCCGATTTGCAAGCCGTCTTTGATCGCTATCGCACCCGCGGTGATGTGGTCTTTGTTGGCATCAATACCATCCAGAGTGACAGCAAAAAAGATGCTCTGGCGTTCATGCAAGAATATAAAATCACCTTCCCAAATATCCCCGATTGGGATGATACGATTTCAAATGCTTATCGGGTGAATTCATTGCCTACGACCTACTTTATTGATCGGAAAGGTCAGATCGCGCAGGTACAAATTGGCTCATTTACATCCCAGCAAGAAATCATCAATATTGTGGATCCACTCCTTGCTGCCGAAACCCCTAACCCCTAACTCTTAACTCCTAACTGATTGAATTCTTATGGACCTTGGCTCAATTTTCTTCATTCTCGCACTTGTGACCCTCACGGCATTGTATATCAGCAAACCGCTTTTTGAGCGGCGCTCTTTCGTCGTCAGTCAGACTGAGCATGATTTCTCAGCGTTGATGGCTGAACGCGACCACGTACTCAATGCCCTATCCGAACTGGATTTTGACAACTCGTTGGGGAAAATCCCCGCCGAAGATTACCCGATACGCCGCGAACAACTTGTGCAGCGTGGCGCCGATATTCTGCGGCAACTGGATTCTCTCCAGGGTATTCGAACGCCCGATACTGCCAGCGCCCACGTAGAAGATGCTGTGCAACCCGACGACGAACTCGAAGCCCTGATCGCAACCCGTCGCCGCGCCCGCCAGGAAAAATCGGGCGGTTTTTGCCCGCAATGTGGTGGCGCTGTCGTACAATCCGACCGCTTCTGCCCCAAATGTGGCGCGACGCTGGCATAGATTTGTCCAAGCGCGCGATTTCAGCCCATTGACCGCTGATAACCGACCATAGGACTACACTTAAAAAATCCTGTGGTGCGCCAAACCTGCCAACCTGTAACCTTCAACTTTCAACCGGTAACCCACTATTATTATGTCATCACGCCTAAAGATAACTCTCGCTTTTTTGCTCATCACCTTCGCCCTCGCTGGCTGCATATCTTTCGCCGAAGATATTGCGCCTCCGCCGGGCTACCAACCCCCCCCCACGCAGCCGCCGACTACGCCTACGGCCGCGCTGCCGGTTTTCCCCGTGCTGCCCCCTGATCCAATGCGCGGCGCGGCGCTTTATACTGAAAACTGTGCCCCTTGCCACGGCAATACAGGCCTTGGCGATGGCCCCGACGCGGCCAAGCTCCCGAACCCTGTGCCCGCCATCGGCTCGATAGAACTGGCGCGCCAGTCCACCCCCGCCGACTGGTATCTGATGGTGGCCAACGGCAATCTTGATCGCTATATGCCGCCGTTCCACAGCCTTTCGGTGCCCCAGCGCTGGGATGTGATTGCCTACGTTTATTCGTTGAGCGCGACAGATGAGCAACTGGCTCAGGGCGCGCTGCTCTTCGCCGAGAATTGTGCCGCCTGTCATGGCGAGAGCGGCCTGGGCGATGGCCCCCAGAGCAGCGAGTTGAGCACATCGCCGCTCGATTTTACCGACCAGGCTTTTATGGGCGAACGCTCTGCGCAAGATTTCTATGCCAAAATCACCACCGGGGCAGGTGAGATGCATGCCTTTGGTGAAGAACTCAGTGAAACCGAACGCCGGGTTGTGGCGGATTATCTGCGCTTTTTGACCTTTATCCAGCCCGGGGGCGAGACTTCACCCCAACAGGCTGAACCTACCGCGGCCCCCGCGAGTGATTCCACCACCGAGGCAGAATCACCCCCCACAGTTGAATCCGCTGAAACCGCTCCCGAAGGTGCGGGTGTTGTTCAGGTACTTGTGGCACATGGCGCGGGTGGCGAAATCCCCGCGGGTGCAGAAGTCATTCTGTATGGCTATGAAAATATGCAAGAAGCCTACAATCAGAGTGCTGAACTGCCCGAAGATGGATTTATCTTTTTTGAAGATATGCCCATGAACGATGGCTGGGTGTATCTGGCAACTGTGGAATACGATGGGGTCGTCTATGGCTCGAATCTGGCTCAGGTAACTGCCGATTCTACCGAGGTCTTGTTGGATGTGACCATTTTTGATGTCAGCAACGATTCTTCGCTGCTGGCGATCGACCGGATGCACATCTTCTTTGAATTTATTACCGAAGATACGATCCAGGTCATTCAATTACTGTTGCTCTCCAATCCCAGCGGACAAACGATCTCATCGGTAGATCCCGAACAACCCCTGATGATCTTTGAACTGCCCGAAGGCGCGACGAATTTAAATGTGCAAGAAAGTATGCGCCTGCGTTATTCGGCTGTGGAGAATGGTTTGGGTATCGGCACAGTGCGCCCTTCTGCCGAGCCTTATGAAATCACATTTGCTTTTGATATGCCCTATAAAAAAGCGAAGCTGGATTTGACGCTGCCGATTCCGTTGGATACCGGAGCTGCGTTGGTGATTGCGCCGCAAGAGGGCGTGAAGGTGCGCGGCGATCAATTGACCGATACCGGCGCGCGTGACTTGCAAGGCGTTGCCTACAGTACTTATGCCGCCGAGAATTTGAGCGCTGGCGAGACGCTAAGCATGACCGTTTCTGGCCTGCCCGATGCAAGCACCGAATGGCTGGCTGCTGGCGGTACGGATTCAAATACGAATCTGGTGATTGGTCTGGCCGCATTTGGCCTTACATTTGTGATCGTTGGCCTGTATCTCTGGCAACGTAATCGAAACGACGCGGATGATGACTGGCATGATGATGTCGAACTCATCGAAGATTCCCTGGTAGAAAGCGCCGATGAGCTTATGGATGCGATTATTGCTCTGGATGACCTTTATAAATCGGGTGAACTTGGCGAAGATGCCTATCGCCGCCGCCGATCCGAGTTGAAAGCGCGCTTGGAAGAGGTGATGGGTTAAAGAAATTGAGAGTGGGATGTATGAAATTCCCCCACTTTCCACTAACTATGATTACTGTAAAAAAACTCATCAAGCGTTTTGGCCCAAAAACCGTGTTGCGCGGGCTGGATTTTGAAGTTGCCGCGGGCGAGTTTGTGGCTTTGCTAGGGCCGAATGGCGCGGGCAAGACCACGTTTTTAAGGATTCTCTCCTCACTATCGCGCCCGGCAATGGGAGAAGTGCGCGTGGCTGGATATCAGTTGCCCAATCAGGCTGCCGCAGTGCGCCGCCGTTTGGGTGTAGTATCGCACCAACCGCTGCTCTATGGCGATCTGACTGCCGAAGAAAATTTGCGGTTCTATGGCCGCATGTATGCCGTTGAAAATTTAAATGAACGTATCGCCGAAGTGCTGGAGATGGTGGGGCTGTACCCCCGGCGCGGCGATCTGGTACGCACCTTCTCGCGCGGGATGCAGCAACGCCTGGCGATAGGCCGGGCTGTGCTCCACAACCCCGAAGTAATGCTCTTCGACGAGCCGCATACGGGTCTCGATCAGGATGCTTGCAATATGCTCGATGGTGTACTGCGTGAAGTTGCCGCCAAAGGCCGCACGGTGGTGATGACCTCCCACGATCTGGCGCGCACCGCCGATCTGGCTTCGCGCTTTGATGTACTCTCGAAGGGCAAAATTGTCGATTCGGCGGGGCGCGATCGCGTTGCCCCGAATGATCTATTGGCTTTTTATCGGGGAGCGTTGAAGAGTTGAACAATTTCCGAAACTTCCTGCGTGCCCTGACCGCCGTTGTGCGCAAAGACCTCACCGCCGAATGGCGCAGCCGTGAACTTTTTACCGCCATGCTGGTATTTGCTCTGTTGGTGATCCTGATTTTTAATTTCGCCCTCGAACTGGATGCCCGCGCTCGCACCAGTGTGACCTCCGGTGTACTGTGGGTCACATTTGCCTTCGCCGGAACTCTGGGTCTCAACCGCTCGATGGCAACCGAAAAAGACCGCGGCTGCCTCGATGGTTTATTGCTCGCCCCGGTAGATCGCAGCGCAATTTATTTTGGCAAAGCGATTGGCAACCTGGTTTTTATGTTTGTTGTGGAGCTAGTTGTGCTGCCGGTTTATAGTGTGTTATATAACATTAATCTGTTTCGCCCTGAGTTGTTGCTGATTATCTTGCTCGGCTCGATTGGCTATGTGGCTGTAGGGACGTTGCTCTCAACGATGGCTGTGCAAGCGCGCACGCGCGATATTCTGCTGCCCATTTTGCTCTTCCCGCTGGTCGTTCCCGTGCTGATTGCAGCCGTCAAGGCCAGTGGCGGCATTTTGCAAGATTTTGCCTGGGAGGAAATTCAGGCCTGGATTAATTTATTGATCGTCTACGATGTGATTTTTATCGCCATTGCTTTTATGTTTTTTGATTATGTTGTCGAAGAATAAAAGACACAAGTTGAAAGTTGCAAGTTAAAGGTTGTAGGTTTTGCTTGCGAAAACTTTCAACCTTCAACGCTCAACCCATACCACACACGTTTAAAGGAAATTATTCTCTATGGAACCAAAACCGAAATTCTTATCAGTCCTTGATACCCTTACGGCAACCCTTTTCGTTGTTTCTGTAGTCCTGGTATTTTTCTATGCCCCGATGGAACGCACGATGGGCGCGGTGCAAAAAGTATTCTATTTTCATGTGGCGACGGCCTGGGTGGGCATGCTTGGATTTTTAGTGGCTGCCGTTGTGGGCGTGTTCTACCTGATCAAAGGAGAGCGCAAATACGACATTATGGGGCTGGCTGCCATTGAGATCAGCCTGGTCTTCTTCTTTGTCGCCATCATCATGGGTTCTATCTGGGCGCGTCCGATCTGGAATACCTGGTGGACCTGGGACCCGCGCCTGACCACGGCAACCATCGTCGAGTTGATCTATGCTGCCTATATGATGCTGCGTCAGGGCATCGATGACCCCGACCGCCGCGCCCGCTTTGGGGCTGTCTACGCCGTGCTGGGTTTTGTCAGCGTTCCCCTGACCTTTATCTCCATTCGCATGTTGCGCACCATCCACCCGGTTGTGGTTGGCAATAGCGATCCCGGCGCTGAAGGCTCCTTCAGCATGACCGGCCCGATGAAAACCGCCTTTTTCTTCAGCCTGTTCACCTTCTCGGTACTCTTTATTGATCTTTTTTGGCATCGATTCCGCATGGGAAAACTGGCCGCCAAGGTCGAAGAGCTGCGCCTGAAAATTTCCGCATAAAGCCCAATGGAGCTATAAAATGTTATTTCAAGAGACTATTAATACTGTAAACTATATGATCGCCGGATACGCTGTTTTAGCCATTGTGCTGGGCGTTTACCTGGCAAGTTTCTTCACGCGCTTTCGAAGCCTGAAACAAGATTTGGAATTGCTGGAAGAAATCGAGCAATAAACGTTTCTAAACGACCTGAAAAGCTGGGCAGTTGCTCAGCTTTTTTGTTATCGTTTTTCTCCCGTACCCCAAGCGCCATTTGCGGGTTATGTACTGCACAGCATACTCACAATTTTAGGAGCAACAATATGAAAAAAGTTCTTTCAATCAGTGTGGGGTCAGCGGGGCGCGACCATACCACCCAAACCGAACTCCTCGGTCAGTCCATTGAGCTTTCTCGTCAGGGAATGAATGGCGACCTGAAAAAAGCCATCGAAATGTATAAATTCTATGATGGTAAAGTCGATGCCTTTGGCGTCGGCGGGCTGGAATTTTACCTGGGGGTTGGCAAGCAGCGTTATTATTTTCGCGAAGTTAAACAAATCCGTAAAGTTGTAAAAATCAGCAAAATCGGGGATGGCAACGCGGTGAAGGGCTTGCTGGTCAAACGCGCGCTGACCGCACTCGAAGCGCACCTCAATACCGGAGGCAAAACCCTGCGCGGCATGAAAGCCATGAAAACCAACGCCGTTGATCGCTATGTAATGGCCGAAGCCCTGGTCAATGCCGGTTGTGAAACCACTTTCTGCGATTTCATGTTCTCATTAGGGATGCCGATTCCTATTCGCTCATTGGCAGGAGTACGAGTTGTTGCCGCGCTTTTACTACCCATCATTACCAAAATGCCTTTCAAGTGGTTTTACCCTCTCGGATCAGCGCAAGACCAACCCCCGCAACCGCGCTGGGGAAAATACTACCAGGAAGCGGATATTCTCGCCGGTGATTTTGTTTCCATCCGTGCCCACATGCCCGATGACCTGACCGGAAAAATTGTACTGACCAACACCACCACAGCCAAAAACGTCGAAGAGTTGCGCGAGCGCAATTTGCATATGCTGGTCACCACCACGCCGCGTTTTGAAGGCCGCAGCTTTGGCACCAATGTGATGGAAGCTACCCTGCTGGCTTTGATGGACAAGCCCCAATCCGAAGCGACCCCCGCTGATTTTCTCGACCTGATTGAGCGCATTCCACTTGAGCCGAATATTGAAATCCTGAACTGAATTCTCTAATTCTGTATGGGTCAACGGAAGTTTGAACACTGAATTTTTATAAGGAAGCCAGGAAATCAGGAAATTATTCTTCCAGCCTATCACCAATATCCATATTTAGTAGATAATTGACCATTACAAAATAACCTGCTTTACGGCAGGAAAATGGAATGCAGAGCCGTGTTCACGAAAAGAACGCGGTTCTTTTTTTTAATAATATTATAGTATTGACAATACTATATGACACACAATATAATGTGTTGTATAAGGAGAAAGCTATGACTGTTGAAATGCTCGAAAAACTAACTTTGGAACTGCGCCGCGGGGTGATTACTCTGGCCGTGTTGAGCCAGCTTGATCAGGAGCGGTACGGCTACTCGCTCATTCAACGACTTGCCGATCTGGGCTTGCAGGTTGAACAGGGCACGCTTTATCCCCTGTTGCGCCGCCTGGAAGATCAGGGCTTGTTGGAAAGCACCTGGAATGTGGATGGCTCCCGCCCGCGCCGCTATTATCGTATCAGTCCCTCTGGGAAAGATTTGTTGCCCGAACTAACTGCGGAATGGACCGCTTTGGTGCGGGCAATGGAGGCAATGTTATGACTCTCGCACCTGAACTTAAACAATTGATCAATGCTTATCTTGACGAAGTAGGCCTCAATTTGCCGAAAAAGAAACGTACCGATATTACCACCGAAATTCGATCTCTCATCCTCGATGATCTCGAAAACCGCGCTCAAGACCAAACTCCCGATGAAGCGCTGTTATTGGATGTGCTCAAAGAGCTTGGCCCGCCTGTGCAAATGGCGGCATCTTATGCTCCTCATAATTTTGTCATTGGCCCCAGCGTGTATGGCTCTTTCTGGTTGAGCGTGCGCGTAGTGCTAATCATCCAGGCGGTTATTTACCTGATCGGTTTTGGCTTTGCGATTGGGAATGGTGTTCAATCCCCGTTGGACTTATTGACCACCCTGGGCGCACAATTAGCGGATTATGGCGTTTCCGCGCTCCAGGCTTTTACCGTGATTGTGTTGGTCTATATGGTGTTCGAACGCGTCATCCCCGATCAGGATTGGGTTGCTCAACTCAAAGCGCGGAGCAGGCTTTCTCAGATACCTTTCTTCCGAAGCTTATTGGGTTTATCCTCCGAAGCAACTACCGCAGCGTGGGATCCTGCCACGTTGGTCACTATCCCCGAATCCGAGCGTGTGAAGCGCGGTAGCCTCATCTTTGAAATGGGCTTTATCGCCCTGGTGATGATATTGTTCAATTTCTTCCCTCACAAAGTGGGTGTGTATGGCTTCATGAGTGGCGAGGGGTCCTGGTTTTTGCCGCTTCTGACGCCAGCCTTTGGCACCTACCTGCTTTGGTGGAATCTCTATTGGATACTTACCCTGGGATTGAATTTCGTCCTTCTGGCCGCCGCACGCTGGACGCGTTTCTCCCGCTGGTTGGAGTTGGGCTTGATGATTTTCAGCGGGATCATCGTCTACGCCATGCTGACGGGCGCTCCGGTGCTGGGCCTGAACCCTGAGTATGTGCTGCTCAATAACACAAGCGCCGCAGGCATCCGCCTGGCCGAAGAAACCTTGCTCCCCATTTTGACAATACTCTTCAACCTGGGCTTGTCGTTGCATTTGATTGCCAAAGTAGTGCGTATCGCCATCAAGTTCTATCGCCTGTTATTCAAATCATGATGCGCCGCCTCACGATAGCCTTCTTCTGGGCCTACACTGCCCTTACCATCTACATCTACGCCCGCCTGTTCGCTGGCTACCATTTCCAGCTTTGGGCCTTTTTTCTGCACCCTGTATTGGCTTTTGCCTTCTCGCTGTTGCACGCCGTTCAGCGGGAAGGCAAAGCCCGTGCCGCGCTGCTCGTTCTCCTGACAACGGTGATGACCTTGTTTGCCGAAAGCGTGGGCATCGCCACAGGCCTGATTTTTGGGCAGTATCACTATAACGAAAACCTGGGGCCGCTCTTTCTCGGATTGGTGCCTTACGTGATTCCGATGGTGTGGTTCTACATGATGTATCCGGCCTATGTGATTGCCGAGCGGATTCTGCCCCGAGGCGTGGATGCTCGCTGGCGAGCCCCGGTGTGGGCAGCCGTGACCGGTGGAATCATGCTCTCCTGGGATTTGGTGCTCGACCCGGTGATGGTTTACCGCAGCCATTGGGTCTGGGATCAGCCCGGAGCCTATTTTGGCATTCCCCTGCAAAATTTTTGGGGTTGGTGGCTGACGAGTTTCGTCACGATCTGGCTCTACTTTAAAATCAGCAGCCGCATCCCGAAAATCGATGCGGCTGTAGTGAGTGAAAATTGGGCTGTCTGGGGCTTTGGCGTGATGGCGCTGGGAACCGTGTTAAGCGCCATCTACGCCGGACTTTGCGGTCCGGCTCTGATTGGCGGACTGACCTTATTGTTTTGGGTAATTTTGGCGTCCGCGAAAACTCGCTAAATCTGCCTGATCCGCGTGCTATGCGAGTTACCCGCGCCAGGCGGCGATCATTAGTGCCAACCACCCAAAGACGAAGAACACGCCCCCTACAGGTGTCACCAACCCCAGGCTGATTCCGTTGAAATCCAGACTTCCATTAAACACTAAATAATAGAGACTCCCCGAAAATAGCAGCGTTCCGATGATGAAGAACCAACCCCCGGCTTGCAGGGTGCTGGTCTGGTTCCACCATTGGGTGATGGCCCAGGCAATCAGCATCAGCGCCAGGCCGTGATACATCTGGTAGCGCACGGCCTTTTCCCAGGTGACCAGCCGCTCGGCAGAGACGATATTTTGTAACCCATGTGCGCCAAATGCGCCCGCGGCAACCGCCAACCCTGAGAATATTGTTCCGATGACAAAAAAAGTTTTCTCCATGATTTTTCCTTTTATCTTGTGATAAAGAGATATTTGATTTTGAGTCTGCGCACCCGAATTCCAATGCCGCCCAAACGTCCCCCCATGATGCCCAAAATCATGCACATCACCAAATCGGCAATCGTTTCTACATGATAGTAATAACTTGCCAGTATTTTTATAACCACCAAAAACCAAATCAAGAAAAGATATACTTTGTCCAAAGATAATGTGACTGCCTGAATTTCGAGATTCGCCTTCATCGGCACAATATAGCTCATTAGAAAGCCTACGGGGATAAAAACAAGAATAAAGAAAATAACCTTGTTCCACGTAAAATACCCTTCTGCAATATCACGAAGAAAATACACGCCAAAAATGGCAGAAAATTGTACGAACAAAAAGGCGCGTAACCATATTTTGAAGCGGCTTTTTTTTAGCTCCCCGCGTTTGGATTGAAGAAAGGATAATAAAGTAGACAATGATATGTTAATTTTGGATTCCATTTTATTCAAGAGCGGCTGTTGGTGCAACACGCGTGGGCTATATTATAGCATCTCACAATCTCCGATGAAAAAGCCCTAAAGCATTGCTTCAGGGCTAAGTGGTGAGATCGGTTTTTTTAGGCCAGTACCCTTTTTTAGAACTTCTGTATTCATCAACGGAAGTGTGAACATTGACAATCACATAAGCCAGG
>JABGRQ010000051.1:16621-25090 GCA_018648225.1 Chloroflexota bacterium | reverse complement strand
CCATCGTAAGTATTGAACTGAAAATATATAAGAGCGGATATAGCAGACTAATTACAACAATTGCCACGATCGGGTTACGTGCAAATTTATATAAGGGTGTACGGTAACGCTGCTGGCTGATGGCCGCTAATAGGACTGCCAGCGTGACCCACTCGAAAATTGTAAAAATACTATGCGTCCCCCAAAAGCCCAGAATCAATCCAGAAATCGCGGCTAAAGCGGCAGCGGGAAAGGGGCCTAACAAACCAGCCGCCAATACCCATGAAAACGCAGCCAATACCATCACCGCCATACCCCCGCTATCCATCACAACACCCGGAAGAGGAATAGCGCTCAACCCCGGAATTCTTAACCCAACCAGTATAGCTGACAACGGGGAAATGATGAGCAACACGCCAAAAATAATATTACGATTGCGATCTCGCGGCCTGCCATAATTCCGCCACAACGCGAGTAACAAAATAATCACGATCAACCATAGCAACGCGCCAAGCCATCCTTCCCAACCCTCGGGAAAGATAAAAAACGGTGTTTCGGAAAGAATGCTAACTAATAAAGACATGGGCGTTCGCCAAGTTTCTAAAACTTAGAAAAATTATAGCACTTCTTCGAGCATCTCGATGGTATTCCGGGTCGCGTTTTCAAAATCGGCGTAAACACCGCGGTGCTTTTCAGGCAACAATGCCGCTAACTGGTACATGGCTTCGCGCGTCATCAAACTGAGTTGCTGCCCTTTGGCATGACGGAATTCGGCCTTGTAGCGAAAAGGTTTTCCAAAAACAACCTGTGCGCCTGGTTCCTTCCAGCGTGGCGAAGTGCGAAAAACTGGAAAACCACCGGTGCCCGATATGCCCACCGGCACAACGGCGGCCCCGCTGCGCGCCGCCAAATAGGCCACGCCTTCCTTCGCAGGTTGCAATGCGGGACTGCGCGTGCCTTCAGGGGCAACCAGAATGCTTTCGCCACTTTTAAGTACATTGAGGGCCAGGCGAATGGCTCTGCGGTCCACTTCTTCGCGGTGCACAGGAATCACACCCCATAATTTGGGAAAGATGCCAATCACCGGATATTCATAAACTTCAATTTTCGCCATCGGCGTAATATCACGCCAAACTTGTTGCAGCACAATCAGCGAATCGGCAAAAGAAATATGGTTGATCATAAAAATAAGCGGCCCATCCGCAGGGATATTTTCATACCCCTGAACACGATCAATCCGCACCCACAACGGAAAGCCTACGCGCTTCAGTAAGAAACGCAAAAAACGACGCTTATTTTTCCAGGCATGGTGATTATAGGGCTGCATTTCAGTGCGTTTTTCACGCTGCTGAGGCTTGTTCATACTTAAAATCATCTCCGTAAAGACCACGGTATTCGGGTGGTAGTAAAGCCGCGATGGCGAACATCACTTGATCGGCATTTTTCTGACGCGCCAAGCGGCGCGCTTCGCCTCGACCTGTAATGGGAGGCAATTCCACCGGCGGGCCGACGCGCATCTCAATGGAGGGACGCTGCCCCCGCAGCCCGCGCGACAAGAAATCGTCGGTGCTGCCCACTACCCCCACAGGGATCACTGGAACCCCGGCTTTGTCCATCAGATAGGCCACCCCAGGCCTGGCGCGGCGCATCCCCGGAGCATGTGAGCGCCCCCCTTCGGGTGCGATCAACAAAGGTCGCCCGGAGCGCAGCACATTAAGAATCGCATCAATCATTTGGCGGTCATATTCGCCACGGTGAATTTTGATGCCCCCATAACCACGCGCCAACAACGATTGACCAGGCCGCTGCCAGACATCGGCGGCTCCGGCTACTTCGGGAGCCATGGGCCAGAAGGAGGCCACAAAAGGTGCTTCGTACAACGAGATATGATTTATGGCAATTAGATACGCACCCGATTTGGGTACATTTTCCAAACCCGTAATCGTAACGCGGCTGATCAGGTGAAAAATTCCCCGCAATACAGCTCGTAATCCGGGGCGAAATAAACGCGCAGCCAAAGATGGACGATAGTTTTCAATCATACCGCAGCAATTAACCTTCGCCTCGCGCCAGACCTAACGCATACGCCAGAACTTCATCGATGTTCATATTGTCCGAATCGAGAATCACGGCATCATCGGCGGGACGCAAGGGGGCGACAGCGCGGGTGGAATCGATTTCATCGCGCATGCGCATGTCGGCAAGCACAACTTCCAGCATAATTTCGTCGCCACGGTTGAGACGCTCATCATAGCGACGACGGGCGCGTTCCTCTACAGATGCATCCAGATAAAGCTTGAGATCGGCTTCGGGCAGCACCACGGTGCCAATATCGCGGCCAACCATCACCACACGGCCGCGCTGGCCGATGCGGCGCTGTTGAGCCGTGAGCGCGGCGCGCACGCCAGGGTACGCCGAAACCACCGAAACATTGGCATCCACTTCGGGGCTGCGAATATCCCAGGTAATATCTACGCCATCGAGCAGAATATCATTATCACGGCCATCATCAGCGGAGGCTGATTGAACATCAATTTGGGCGCGTTCTGAAAGCGCTGTGATTTGGTCTTCTTCATCCATCGACAGGCCCGCCCGCAGCGCGGCGCAGGTGATAGCCCGATACATCACGCCGGTATCAAAAAACAAATAATCCAGGGCTTCAGCCATGCGCTTGGCCAGTGTCGATTTTCCCGAGGCTGCCGGGCCATCAATGGCAATTGTGTGAGGTAAGTTCATGGGTGCTCCATAAAAACGAAAAATAGATGACAGGGGAAGGAGGGTTCTCTCCGTTCTCGGTCGTCTGTCTTTCAATTATTGCGAAGTTTCTTCGGACTGCGCCTGATCGGGGAATATATCGCCGCGCGCCCACAGAATCAAAGTCTCGTTTTCCACTGGCGCGCTGCGGAAAATCAGCCAATCAACCCAGGCATGGGGCAGCGCGCCTTCCCATCCGGGCGAGCGACTCCAGACAAAATCTTGCCCGCGGTAAGCTGTCGCCCAGGCGGCATATTCGCTCTCTTGCGGTGCAATCACCACCAAAGGGAATTCCGCTTCGGCCAGCGCGGTGGTGTAGCTCACATCCGAAAAGTCGCGCAAAATCCAGCGCATGGCCGCCTGATCCACCAGCGAGATAATTTCCATTTGATCGAACAACCCCTGATCGGTTAGCGCCAGATCGTGCAGCGTATCCAGGAGTAGATCGGCATCTCCGGTGAGCGGCGGCAACGCCCATAACTCCGCCGGGTTGTTGGGACGGATTTGCGTTGCGCCCATCAGCACGGCAATACTATAAACGCCTAAAGCAGCCAGCAGGCCCAATAATGTGCCATTGCGCGCCAGCGACCACGACCAACCCAAGCCCACAAAAGTCGTTGAAAGCGCACCGAGCAAAACAATCCCGAACAGAATCAGCCAACGCAGCAGGTAGCC
The DNA here is from genome assembly GCA_018648225.1 of Chloroflexota bacterium. Taxonomy (NCBI): domain Bacteria; kingdom Bacillati; phylum Chloroflexota; species Chloroflexota bacterium. The sequence continues at coordinate 21,682 of JABGRQ010000051.1, read as the reverse complement.
TTCCGGCAACGTCAAGCGCAACCCGGAAAGCGTCATCCAGGCCAGTACCAGCAGCACAAACCATGCCAGAGCCTGCCCAGTAGCGATGGGCTGGCGAAAATCTTCCTGAAATATGGCGCCCAGCGCTCGGGCCGCGATTCCCCACAAGGGCAGCAGCACCCAAACCAGATCGCCCATGCTACGCCCTGGATACACCAATGCCAGAAGGGTGGCGGTCAGCGCCCAGATGCTCAACCCGGTCACCCAACGATTGCGCCCTCGCGGCCAAAATAAGGCCACACCCGCAAAAATCAACACCAGGTATTGATACACACCCAAACTCGCCAAAACGCGCAAAGCGGGAATTCCGGATGGGGAAGCCCAACCCCGCAAGAATTCAACCAATGAAGTTGCCAACGCGCCCAAACCGGCTGGAAAGGTAAAAAAGCGCGTGCCGATAAGGAGGACCGTCGCCGCGGCGAAAACGAGGCCAGTTCTCAAAGGCGGTGTGGAGTCGGACTCCTGCGAGGGTGATCCAGGCAAAAATACAGATTCTGCCCCCCGGAACAATCCTGTCAGATGGGCGACACCCCAGGCAATGCCCAGGCCGAGCCAGCCAATCCACACCCCCGGCCCGGAGAGCAGCGCCAGACCGGCGAAAATGCCGCTCCAGGCCGGTTTACGAATATACGCCAGCGTCAGAACGGTGAAGGTCACGGCCAGCATTGGAGCATTGATGATGCGAGCAAGCGCCACCAACCCAGGGTCAAGCGCCAGGCCAAAGGCTAACGCCAGGGCGCCGACGCGTCCCAATTTTTCGCGCAAGGCCAGCGGAAGCAACACCAGGGCGCTTCCCACCAGGGCAGGCCACAGGCGCGCCACGAAGTTGCTACTGCCCAGCAGCGCAAAGCTCAGACTGGTCAGCGAGATGTAGAGCGGGTGAGATGCCGCCATTGGCAGCGCACCGCGGGCAACATCCCAGGCTTGCAGCGCAGCATCCGCTTCGAGGTTGGCGAGCGGAGCCACACCTAAATTCAACAAACGCACGCCCAGTGCCAGAATCAAGGCCAGGGCGTAGAGTCCATCTTCGAGAGTCAGTTTCCGTGAATTCATCATACTGTTCCAGTTTTGACGCAAAGTAATGGGAAAAAGGTCTCCATGATTTTACAATCTGCGTGCGTAATTAAGAAAGGACCTACGCACTTTCGCAAAAGAATGCCCGGAGGTCTGATTATAATCTTACTCGCCTGTAGTGTATTCGTACACAGTTACATCGCCCTGCTGGAAAGCATTTTGCAAGTTCAGGGCAAATTTCGTTTCGCTCAACCCGGCAGGGCAGGGCGCGCTGCCCGCTCCGTAGGCAAAACGCTCGCGCTCGCCCACAACCACATAGCGGATATTATACTGGCGCAAGATGATTTTAGCTTCGGTCCAATTGGGGATGCAATACAGGCGCTCGATATCGCCCTTACGCGAACCCATCTCCTCGGTGCCGCCGCGCCATTGGATTTCGTGAAATTCCCAGCCGAGTACAGTGGGCTGCCCGCTGTGGGTTGCCATGCGCGCAAAAGATGAATAACTACCACCCACGGCTTCGGCGACCACACCCAACGGAGCCTCACGCAGCCAGGCCATCGCCGCGGCCTCGTCGGGCGCGCCGTTCTGAATATGCGCTGCACCGTCCAATGTCCATTGGGGTGGGTTGAACTTGTTGGCCTTACTCCACAGGCCCATCGCCGGGTAAAGCAGGCTAAGAGAAATGACCAGCAACATGACCACGCGAAACGCTGCCCGGGGCTTTTTGGGCAATTGCTGCCACAAAATCGCTGTGGCATAGGCTGCAGCCATGGCCCACATCAACCAGGCCAGGAAGTAGAATTTAAAAATCGTGTTGATGCGATAACCAAACATATCACGCAGGAAAAGAAATTCCGGGCCAAGGACAAGCAACGCGGCGACCAGCGTGAGCAGCAACACAAAGGTATGTGCCGGAGCGATAGGGGGAGAATCTTCATCCGAGCGACGCGGCCACAGACTTGCCAGTACAAAGGTGAGCAATGCCCCCAAAGTGAGCCATGTTCCCGGGGCAATGAGGCGACGACGCAGCCCCTCGCCGATGGCAGCCGCCCACCCCGGCGCAGCCAGCGACCCGAGGAAGAGTTGTGTTGCCGAAGCCGCTTCGGGGTTGATAACACTGAACAGATGCAGCGCAGCGATGATTCCGGCCACCAGCCAAGAGAGCAACAGTAGCAGAACAATCAGTCCCAATGTAGTTAGCATCCCATATTTCAGGCGAGCGCGGTCACCATGTTTGCGCCAGAGATAAGCGCCAAAAACCAGCAACGGAATTAAGAAGGGGATAAACATGACCCAAAAATACACGCCGCGGGTCACGTAAATCAAATTGGGTAGAATCCCGCCCGCCTGGGAAGAAAAACTCAGATAGAAGGGCAGATAGAGCAAGATGGCGGCGAGGCCGAGGGTGAGGGAAAAAGTAAAGAAATCTTTGGCAAGCGTGATAAAGGTTGAAGGTTGAGGGTTAAAGGTTGAACGAAGCGCGTAAGCTCCGGCGAAGAGCGCCACATAAAAGGGTAAATCCCAGGTGTTGAGAAAACCCAGGCTGCCGATTAAAATCGCGCTGAAAGCGAAGTTCAGGGGGCTGATTTGCAAATTGAACCAGGGAAGGTTTTGCTGCTCGTCGCTGACGAAGAAGTTGAATATTAGGCCAAACAACAGGAAAGCAAAGGGCATTGCCAGTACATGCGGGTGCAAATCGGCCAGTAAAAAGGAGAAGAAAGGAAATTCGTCAATCACATCTCCCTTATTGACCCAGTTGAAATCAAAATCCTGCACGACGCGCGAGGCCTGCCACCACCACCAATGCGGAAACGGCTCGGCGGGCGGCGGTTGGCTAAAACTGCCCATATCAAGCCAGGCCCAGATCGGCGAAGTTAATTGTCCGCTTTCATCCGTACGCCAGAACACGCCACCGAGACGCAACAGGTGCAGCAACCCGCCCAGGTTAGAGACGATGAAAATAAAAAATGGGGCGAGGAGCGGACTGAAGACAGAGGACGGGAGACGTGGGAGCATTTCCCCGTCGTCGGTCTCCAGTCTTCGGTCGGCTTGTAAAGAAGCGAGAAGGTTGTATAAAAGCCCATACGAGCCAATCGCCGCAAGTCCGAATACCAGTGCGCCGCCCAGATTAAAGGCCACGCTGCCAGCGGTGGCGGTCAGGCGGGCGAGCATGACAACGAGGATAAAGCCAAAATGATAATACGAGATGGCGTAGCCAGAAAGCCAGGGATCATTGGGCGGCAAAGTCGGTGAGCGAAGAATGGAATTAATAAAAGCCAACTCCATCGGCTTCTCGGTGCCGACAATTTCCGGGTTGGCAGCACGCACAAGCGCCCACAACCCAAAGGCTACGAGAAAGAGTATCTCTATGGTCAGAATCACGCCGATTTGGGTTCGCAGCCAATCTTTGAGATTCGTCCACCCCACTTGACGCAACGCCGCTCCGCTCAGAGCAACCAGAATCAACAGGGCAAAAATCTGTCCGCCAGAGTCATTTGGCAGCACCCCCAAAGAACCCAGCAACCAGAAGATATAGCCCCACAGCAACCAGCCCAGGGCGCGGCTAAAAGCATAGCCGCGATCCGTCAATTTGGGCAGCATGAAATAGGCCAGCGGAAAGGTCAGCAGGCCGAGAAGAGAGATCAGGAGGTACCAGAGGAAGAATTGGAGCATGGTATGGGGATTGGGGAATTGGGCGATTGGGGAATAGGCAGTAGGTTTCCTTACCCCTAATCACCTAATCCCCAATCACTTTATAAATCACCGTTTCACCGTTGCGAAAAACTTCATCCCAAAGTTGGCCTTCGTAGGCGGAAAATTTATCCAAGCCGAGGCCGTCGTATTTGGCGCGCTCGAACTGGCCGAGGATAATATAGCTAACATCATATATTTGCAAAAAATTTTGGGTCCATTCAATATCTTCTGTCATATAAAATTCATGAGTACCATCCACGCGCTCGTATACCCAATCGTGCGGCACAATCGTACGTTGCTGGCGTTGATGCCAGTTCCAGCCGACCACGGAGGGGAGGCCAGTATAGATGGTGTAACGCGTGCCCCAATGATACTCAACTTGATTACCTTCCACGATAACTGGCGACCCCGCAACGTTTTCCTGCATCCAGCGGATAGCCGCGTAATCTTCGGAAAGATCAAGTTCCTGACCTTCATCGTAGTAAGTGGCAAATTGCATATAAGTCATACCGTCGAGGTTGTTCGGGGCCTTGGCGGTCATGCGGTCTTCAATTTTGGCAAAGCTGCCCAAAACAGGATACAGACCCGCTACACCCAGCATGAATACCAGGATAATTTGCCAGGCCACGCGCCAGCCGGATTGCCAGCGATTCAACCGCGGCAAGAGCCAGCCCAATGCCGCCGCCGCGCTGACCGAGAGCAATGTCCAGGCGTGCAGATAGAATTTGAAGACCGAGTTCATGCGCCCGATGTCGCCGATCACGTAGATGATTTCAACCATCAGGGTGAGCGCCAGGGCGGTACCGGTGAGGAAGAGCACAAACCGCTTGGCATCGGATGTGTCGGGACGCAACATCAGCACCCCAGCCCAGACCACCAGGGGCAGAACAAACCATATTAGATGAATCCCCAACCCCAGAGGCAGGCGCGTGTCGCCGCCGCCTTCAACGGGCAGATCAATCCCCAGTAGCAAGATCACCACCGCCAGCAGGATCAAGCCGGTCACAATCAGGATTTTATACGGCTCCAGCTTGCGCAACGCGGAGACAGGCGTTTTTGCCATCCAATCGATGGTTTCAGCGATCATCCAGGAAACGATCACGAAGAGGAACAGCCCCCAATGGGTGAGGTAATCGGAGGTGGGGGTGTGGCTGCCGGGCCAGATTTTGAATTCGCTGTACCCCTGGCTGTACCATTGCGCATAGGGCTGATATAAGCCCCGTGCGAGCAAAACAAGTGCAAGAGAACCTGCGACGATCAGTAGCAAGCGTTTGATCTTCCCCCACTTCAGTCCTGATGCTGTTCCCTCTC
>JABGRQ010000051.1:2944-16521 GCA_018648225.1 Chloroflexota bacterium | reverse complement strand
AGCGCCCCAATTGCCAACCCACCAATGAGAAAACTCAGCCCAATACGCAACGGAGAATGCCCAGGGGTGGTGCGCCCCGCCCAGGCTTTGCCCAGCACCACTGAGAGCGCCCAACCCACGACCAATAGCGCGATGGGTATGGCGATCATGTGGGCATGCAGATCGGCATAGAGGAACGTAAAGAAGGGGAATTCGGTAATCGGGTTGCCGTGCTGAGCGCCGATGACGCGGCTGGGGTTCCAGTACCATTCGTCGAGGCGATAGTTGAGGGCTGCGCCGCCGAGAGATTTGACCATCCCCTGGAGCGCCCAAAATAACCGCTGGAACAAGCCTGCCGCGCTGATCTCTTCGCTGGGGACAATCAAACGTTGGTAGCCGCGCATGAGCATCTGTAAAAGGCCCAAATTGCCAAGGGTGGACATGGCGAGTGCACCACCGAATGCAATCAAAGACCGACGACCAACGACCGACGACGGAGGGCGGACATCACCCGTCTCCCGTCCTCCGTCCTCCGTCTCCCCAAATAGATTCCAGACAATTGAAAAGGCGCCCATCGCCACCAGTGAATAGAGCGTTGGCAAAATCAGATTATAGGCAAAAGTCGGCATAATTCCCAAAAATTTGACCAGCACGCCGATAATCACGTAGCCGTAATAATAGTAGTTGATATAGCCACCCGCGAACCAGGGATCGTAAGGCGGAAAAGTTGTACTCTTCAACACGGCATTGAAATAGGACAAATCCATTGGTTTCTCGCCGCCCTTCCAGGGATGCCATAAATCGGGGTTGCCCAGGCGAATGAGCAGGAAAATCAGGAAGAAAAGCAGGAACAGCCCTTCGACGGTCAGGAAATATTTACGCTTTTCGCGCCACTCGGCACGCAATCCATCACGTTGACGGTAGGCTAGCCAGCCGCCCAGCAAAGCGATCAGGAGCAGCACCAACCCAATCGTCAGGCGCGTAACCGGAATACGAACCGACCCCGCCATCCACACCAGCCAGGCCAGCAGTACCAACCCGGTAACACGCGCCAGCGGATAGCCGCGGTCGGGCAAGCCCGACATGGCGAAACGCACCAGCGGATAGGTCATCAGCCCCAGGGCAAAGACGCTAAAATACCACAGCAGCACGCCAGCGAAATGCGAGCGATTTTGAAGCGCCTCCGTATCAAATAATTCTGCCCAGGTGCCGCCCACCCGCTGTTCAGTCAAACGCGCATCGGGCAGCATCAAATCAGCGGGGAAGGTATCGGCCTGTTTGGGCGTCACGCGCACCACTTTGCCCAAATCCACCGCTCCCAAAATTTCGGCCACCCGCGCCGGATCATAGGCTTCGGTTTTGGCGAATACGAACACCTTCGGATGATCGTAGACCGTAAAAGCTTCTTCGGCAAATTGATCGTTGATCTCGAAATTACCCAACCTGGGGTTCGACTGGAAAATCTGCACCAGTTCAAAGCCCAAATCGCCCGCGAACATGCCCGGCTCAGCCACGTTATAACACCATTCAATCGTCTGTTCTACAGGGCAGCCCAGCAAGTGGCGGTAATATTCACTCGTCAGCGGGTAACGCTCCGGGACGCGAGTCGTGCTGGCCCATTGGCGGCTCGAAGTAATCAACACAAAATCGGCCTGTGCCAGTGTACCTGTGAAGCGTTGCAACTTCTCGTCGTTATCGTCCCAGTACATCTCAAAATTCAACCCGCCCTGGTAGATGCCGCCATAGGGGTCGTAGCCATCCATGCGCAGCGGCAAACCATCATCCCAGGTGGTCTCATTCGCCAGCGCCGCCCCTGAGAGTTGCACCTGTCCAGCCCCGTTCAGGTCAAAGTTCAAATAATAGGTCGTGTCTTCAGTCAGTTCCAGCGGCGTGTCCAATTGGAGGCTGAAACCCGTGCCGCGGTAATCATCGCCGGGCAGAAATTCATCCGTGATGGACGCGGCAGCGACCGACTCGCCATCCGGCGTGAGGGATAGACTCGCCGTGAGGGTTTTCTCCCCCGCGCGAACCGTCGGACTCGCTCGAAGTTGGCGCGCCGTAAACCCGGAGAGCGTGCCCGCATCCAGGGGAATGAACGCCGCCGTATACGGGCTATCGGGGCGCGCTGTGCAATCCGCGCCCGGATTCACATCCTGCATCACCACCGGATCGACCGTCTGAATCTCAAAATGCAGCACATCGCACACATCAACTTCTTCCAGTCCACCCAAGACTTCAAAAGTCAGTATATATGTACTATCCGTACCAACAAAGACATCCTGCCCGAAGTTGATCGCAAAATCGCTGCTCTCTGGCAGCGAGAGGGGCAAATCCGCGCCAGAGAGCGTGGTCACAACCAGCGGCGTGTCCGGTGATTGCGCCGAGGTCAGGCTAACGATCAGATTCCCCACCGCGCCAACGTCAGCAACATGCGGCAGCAGAATTTCGTTCAGCGTTCCACTGGCATACGCCGTGAACTGCGTGTGATACGGCGCGCCACTGCCGATACTCAATCCCTGCGAAAATGGCAAAGGCTGGGCATACACGCCATCATCGGTTTCAATTTGCAAACTAATCGGTCCGGCGAAATGCTGCAACATCCAGCGCGTCGCCTCCACGCGCGTGTGCGGCACGGTATAAATGCGCGAGAAGGCGAAGGCCCAGGCGAAGGTTAGTACCAAAACAAAACCGCCGAGCAAAATCCCCGTTGCACGTTGAAGGTTGAAGGTTGAAGGTTTGCCAACTTGCAACCTGTGACCTACAACCTGCAACACTACCCACGCCGCCATCATCGCCAACGCCGGGTAGATCGGCAACTGGTAGCGCATGGTGCTGTTCCATTGCAGCGACTGCCAGACAAAATAAACCGTCGTCCAACCCCACAACAGAATATGCTGTCGCCATTCCCCCTTGAACATGCGCCAGCCCATCCACAAGAAACCCGCCCAGGCCAGCAAGCCCAGCGGAAGCCCCAGCCCCCACACCGTCAGGTTTTGCCATGAGAACCACAGCGGACGCCGCGCCCATTGCAACGCTGGAGGAAAATCGACATCGCCGCCCGTCTGCGCGCTGAGCGATTTGAGATTCTCCACCCATTGCGGATTAGGCAGCATCCCAAAAAAGCCCGGCCCGGAGAAAGCATAGGGCTGGAAGATACGAAAAGTCAGAATGCTGACCAATCCGGCCAGGGCCACATAACTAAGAATGCGCCCCGCCTGCTGCTGCCGTTCTTCAACGGACAAGCGCAGGAAATACAGCGCCGCCGCAACTGGCAAAGCCAGCGCAACCGGGATGGCGTTGATCTTGGAGGCAACGGCCATGCCCAGGGCGAGACCGAAGAGCAGGTAGGACGGGAGACGGGGGACGGAGGAAGGGGCATCTTCCGCTGATTCGCTGACTCGCTGACTCCCAACTTCCACCGCGAAATAGAACGCTAAAAAGGTAAAGAAGTTAATGAACGTATCTACCGTGAAAAAGTGCGACTGTTGAATCGGCAGCACGGCAAAGGCGTAGAAGGCCGCCGCCAGCACCCCAACCTTGCGGCTGTACAAACGTTGCGCTGTCAGGAATATCAGCCAGACCACACCCAAATCGGCCAGCGCCGACAACGCCCTACCGACTCGATACACTTCGCCGTAGCCGGTATCACCCAGCCAGTCGGCCACATAACGCACAATAAAAATTGGCAACGTACCATAAACAAAGAACCCATGCCCGCGGTTATGTGGATTAAGGCTCGAATTGACCGTATCAAAATAATCGCCCAAGCTCTGCACCGGCTCCAGGCTCGATTCCACCATCGTCAAAAAGCGCTCATCCGGGTGTAGGTGTTGCTCTGCATCCCAATCCAGGCCAACGAGGCGCAAATAAGCCCCTGCAGCGAGAATATACAGCATCAGGACGATATAACCGAGTTTGGTAAATTTGGTAGTGATCATAAGGTTTTGGGTTGAAGGTTGAAGGTTGAAAGTGAATTTTTAACCTTCAACCTTTACTTTCGACGCTTATTATTTCGGCGGTACGTAGTAGATATAAAAGTCTTTGCCCTCTATCGCCGAGTCGTAGAGTTGCACCGCGCCGTTGGGGTAGAGGGTTTTCAGCATGTCGCGGGTATCGGTATCTTCGAGTTTGTAAAGGAATAATTTCGCGTGCGGATTGTCCAGGGTATCGACAATCTGATTGGGCCACAGGGCGTAATCGCGCAGTGGCACATCGGCGCGCATCCCTACCAGACGCGTATCAACCCAATGCGGGTAGGGCACTACCCAGGCGCTGTCTTCGTCGCCAATCGTATCGGAAAATTGGCGAATCACAGCGCCGAGTTCGGATGTATTCCACGAGCTACGGGCAAAATTTTCGCGGTATTGGTTGAAGACGAGATCAAAGTTTTGGGCACAGGACCCACCCAACAGGAGAATGCCCACCCCCCAAACTAACCACTGCCTGCGCGCGGGGATGCGCGGATTCCTTTCGAGCTGATTCAGAAATCCGTCCAGGGTCATCCCAACGATCAGGAACACCGGTATTAGCGCGGCCCCAGTGCGATTGAGTGAAGGGTTTTCGTCGGGGAAAGCCAACGAAAAAATGGAAGGCATCATCAATAAGGGAATCGAGATCAGCCAGAAAAGATCGAGCCAGTTTCGGCGACGCAGATAGCGCACAGTGAGCATCAGCCCGCCTAGCGCAAAGAGCGCCGCAGAGACCATTCCCAGCGCCGGACGATGTGTCACCGAATGTACCCAAATTTCACCATTATCCCAGAAGAACATCGTCATCGCGCCCCATAAATTTTGGGTGAAAATCTGCCAAACCGGTTCGAGGAAGGGCTGTTCGACTTCGCTCATGCGGGTCATCGTGCGGTAGGTAAAACCCGGCATATCGCTGAGGGCGTACCGCAAGAGCGGCGCGAAGATCAGCAACGAAACGAAGACCAGCAAAATTAACCCCCAGATGGCCTGACGGCGTTGGGCGCGGGGACGCTTGTGCAAAAGATACAAGCCGACCGCCGCCAACACGACGAAAGGCACAAAACGAGAAGGGCTATAACCATGCAGGCCGAGGCCGAGAAATAGCCCGGCGAGCAGAAAATCGTTGCGCGAGCCGCGACGCAGGCCGCGCACAAGAAAATATAGTGTCGGCGCAGCGAAAAAGGGGTACAGCGCAAAGCGCAGCGCCACGCGCGCGATCACATTCGGCCAATAGGCGATCCCGGCAAAGGCCATTGCCAACAGACCGGCGCGGCGGCTGGAAACTTCCTTGCCCAATAGATAGATGAAGGGCAACGTGAACAGACCCGCGAAGGCCGTGCCTAATTTGAGACTCAGGAACGATAGATCGGTGTTGAAGATTAGCGACATCGCCGCGGTCAGGTACATCTGAAAGGCTTCGCGCCCGGTGTTGCGCGGGAAGAAGATGCTGTATTTCCCTGCGAGCACATCGGCGACATCGTAGAGCTTTTCGGCATGATCGCTGAACATCTCCGGCGGTACCTGGTCGAGCTGGTAGAAGCGATAGAATGCAGAAAGAGCGAAAACCGCCAGGACGAGTAAGCTCCACGGGGAGAAGGTGATGCCGCTGGATTTGAATTTCTCGAAGGCGGTGCTCAGTCGCGCTCGTAGGGTCGGTGTTTCGGGGGGAATATACCAGAAGGCGTAGAAAAATCCGGCCAGTGCGATCAGCCACAGGGTAAGGTTGATCTGCGTAAAACGGTTTCCGCCAAAAGCCAGAAAGGCCAACAAGCCAAAGACGATGCTGATCCACATCCCGAGGGGGCGCGCTGTCATCGGGTCTGAGGTTTCAGGCTGGGCGGGCACTGCAGGCAGGGTCACGCGACCACGCAGCGAACCCCACAACAGGAATCCTGCCGCCAGCAGGTAAAAACTCATCCCCAGCAGAATGCTGCGCGTGGGCGGCTCCAGCGCGCGTTGAGCGGCCAGAGCAAGGATTAACGGAAGCATCACCCACCAGCCAGGCCAGTTCCAGATTTCCAGACGCGGAGCGGGAATTTCGGCGTCGGGTTCTGTCGGCCCAACGTCAAACATTGAAACGCCTGCGGGGGAGACCATTTCAGCCGAATCTACGCTGCCAACCCCTGGCTGTGGAATTTCAACCACGTCGCCGCGCCAGAAGAAGATTTTGGATTTTACATAATCGAGAACAGAGGGTTCATTCATAATCAGCCCCCAATGATACCAGATGAAGCGAAGGAGCCAAAGGAGCTAAATGCTACTGGTTCCTCAGAAATTTTTATCGCCTGCGAGTGATATAGAATGAGTAAGCCCCATCGTCACGCTCCGACGGCTCATTGTAGTAGGGTTCCACAAGGCGACGCGTAAGAGCGAGATTCCAGCGGGTTGGAGAGAGAATCCAGCGTCCGAAGAACAACTTGCTAACCCAGGCAGGCAACCCGAAATAGTGACCCCACTCGAGGGTGTGCAATGCCCCCGGAGAGAAATAATGCCACCAGCGCACAATCTCGAAACCAGCCTTGTCAAGCCGTGCCTGCCACACTTCGGGCGAATCACAATGATGATGGCGTGAGATGCGATTGAAAAATGCACGATAGGCATCCCCAAACTTGCGTAGACCCAAGCGATCAAAGAAGCGGCTTATTGAGAGAGTCGCTAAAAAATTGTGATTCGGCACACAAAAGATGAACGCTGCGTCGGGTTGCAGCACACGGGCGGTTTCGGCGAGGACTTCATCGAGATGGGGAACGTGCTCAAGTACCGAGTTGCTGACCGCGCTGGAAAAATAACCATCGGGGAAAGGCATCGCCGCCCCATCGGACTGTGCCAACCCCTGGTAGGCATCCCGTTTCCCAGCTTCGAGCAGCGGCTCCCACCAGGGGTCTATACCTACTTCGAGGGGACGCGGAAATGCAATCGGGGCAAAGTGTCCATCACCGCAGCCTAAATCAAGAGTCGGCGCGGGTAGGTCAATATCAATATAGGCGCGTGCTTCCACGGCGCGCAGCAGGGCACGGAAGTAGGGGAGCGTGCTGAGGTTCTCCCAAAGGTAATCTTTTGGGGGTTGAAAGTTGAGGGTTGAAGGTTGAGACGATTTCATAGGAGGAAAGCTGATATAATTACATCACTTCTGGAAAAGTGATTACACTTCAAGGAGCAAGCTAATGATTCGCACACAAATCCAATTGACCGAAGATCAACACAAATTCTTGCGCGAGAAGGCCGCTGAATATCATATCTCGATGGCTGAATTAATCCGCCGTAGCGTGAATTTGTTCGCCGAACAACAGGTCGGCCCCAGCCGGGAGGAACTCAAACGTCGGGCGCTGTCCATCGGCGCATACCACGACATCGAAGGCGCCACCGATGTTTCCATCAACCACGATAAATACCTGGCAGAAATCTATGCTGAAATTGGCGGCAACGATGATGATCTTGATTGATACATCGGCCTTGCTTGCCCTGTTGTCATTGCAAGATAGTTTGCATCCAATCGCCAGACAAACCTGGGATTATTTCGTTGAAGAAGACATCCCAATTTACGCGAACAATTATTTGCTGGTCGAAGCCTATGCGTTACTCCAAAATCGCCTGGGGATGAGCGCCATCCGCGACTTACAAAAGAAGATCGTTCCCTGGCTGCATATAGAGTGGGTCAGCGTCCATCAACATCAAGAGATCGTCGATGCTTTTCTGGTCGCCAACCGCCGCCGGTTGAGCCTAGTGGACTGCGCCAGTTTTGCCACCATGCGCCAACTGGGGATTCACACGGCCTTCACATTCGATCCACATTTCGCCGAACAAGGCTTCGATGTTGTTCCGGCCTTATCGCCTTCTTCCTGATCGCCTAATCACCAAGTTCATTCAGCAATTCTCGATACAGCTTTTCATATGCCTGGGCGTTGGCGCGCGGTTCAAAGGTGCGGGCGATTTCTGTGGGGTTGCCTTTAAATTTTTCAGGATTGGCAAAAATTTCCAACAGCGCGTCGGCCAGGGCATCCGCGTCGCCGATAGGGACGACCAGGCCCATGCCAGTCATCGTCGGGGGTTGGCGCACCCCGGGAAGATTGGAGGCCACCGCGGGGACGCCGTTGAGCATGGCTTCAATTTGCACCAACCCAAAAGTCTCGGTGGAATTCAGACTGGGGACGACGAGTACATCCAGCGCGGGGTAAAACGTGGACATTTGGATTGGATTCAGCACCCCGAGGAATTTCCACTGCCCGTGGGCCTGATACTGCTCAATCACGGGAGACAAACGCGCAAAATAGGCTTCTTCGCCCATCACATCTGCATATTGACCGGCATACAACACCAGCATATCGGAATATCGTGCCAACACTTTGGGCAAGGCATCCAGCAGAATTTCGACACCCTTCTCAGATGCAAAGCGCGTCGCCATGCCAATCACCGGGCGGCGCCCCTCGGGGTTGTGTTCCGCCTGGAAAGCAGATGCATCTTCAATACTGGCCGCGGGCAATTCCACCGGAGGCAGAATCACGCGTACTTTTTCAGCGAAACGCATCAGATATGGGGAATGAGAAGCGAAATCTTGGGTGTATGCACCGATGCGATGCGTAAATCGGCCAGCCAGATGATTCATGCTATGCACGACCGCATTGACCAGACGATTAAAAAAGCCTGTCGGTAATTCCAGATCACAATGATAGGTAATCACCGTGGGTTTACGCAGCAACCGCCCACGCAGGGCAACCCCAGCAGCATCAAACTGCGGCAGGTGCAGGTGAATAACATCATGCTCTAAGGCCAGCTTCCAAGCCAGATAGCCGAAGGCAGGCATAATCACACCCTTGCTGACGCGGAAAAGCACGGGAGCGCGCACCACGCGCACACCCTCGCAAATTTCTTCACGCGCCAGAGTTTTCTCATATTGCGAGGTCAGTACGGTGACGTGATGACCTTGTTTCACTAATGTTTTCGCAAGGCGTTCCACATAAATAGTCAGGCCGCTAGTGTGGGGGCGGTAATAGGTGAGGACGGTGAGGATGCGCATGACGAGGTTTGCAAGTTACAGGTTGAAAGTTGAAGGTTGGTAGGTTTTTACCACAAAGGCACAAAGAAAAACTTTGTGACTCTTCGCGTTCTTTGTGTTCTTCGTGGTTAATTTTTGCATTTGCCAAAGTTACACGAATAATGATTTATTCGTTTGTACCCAGCTAAACAGTCGGCGGACACCCTGTTCAACGCTGACTTTCGGCTGCCAGCCCAACTCACGCTCGGCTTTGCGAATGTCGGAGACGTAGACGCGTTGGTCGCCGGGGCGCCAATCGGCGCGGGCGATGGGGATTTTTGCACCAAGTAAATTTTCGAGCAGCGGGCCAAACTCCGCCCAGATCGAGAGGGTATTCTGCGGGCCGCCGCCGATATTGTAGACTTGCCCGGAGGCCGTAGCGATATTGGCAATCGCTGCGTCGTAGGCATCAAGTAAATCTTCGATGAAAAGTACGTCACGCACCTGCTTGCCATCGCCGTAAATTGTGATCGGTTTACCCAGCAACGCTGCGATCACAAACCACGCCACCCAGCCCTGATCTTCGATGCCAAACTGCCGCAGGCCGTAAATGCAGCTCTGGCGCAGCACTACGGTGGGTAATTCATAGATGCGGGCGTAATCACGCACATATTGGTCACCGGCGCCTTTGCTGCATCCGTAGGGTGAGTGAAAATCGAGCGGTTGCGTTTCGGGAACACCGTGAGGCAGGTCGGCATAGGCGTAACAGGTCGCAGCTTCTCGCACGGTTGTGTCATCCATGCCGCCGTAGACTTTATTGGTGGATGCGTACAAGACGGCAGGCAGCCGTCCGGATAACCGCGCCGCTTCGAGCAGGTTGAATGTCCCCAGGGCGTTGTCCAAAAAATCTTTGCGGGGATCCAGCACCGAGCTGGTCACGGCAACCTGCCCGGCCAGGTGGACAATCACATCAACGCCGCGGGCTGCATCCTTGAGTGATTCCACATCCCCCACATCGGCTGCCACCAAAAAAAACGAACCCACCCCATGGGTGGATTGCAACCAATTCAGGTTGAGCTTCGCCCCAGCGCGGGATAAGTTATCAAAAACTGTGACGCGCTCCCCACGACGTAGCAAGCGATTAACATAGTTTGACCCGATGAATCCCGCTCCACCGGTCACAAGATATTTTTTCGACATAACAAGCTCCAGAAATAGCGCTGGAATTATGGCTTCAAACGCTTCAGGTTTTGAAAGATCTGTCCAATCGACAGATTGCTGCTGGACAAACCATACGCACCCAGCACCCCGGTAATCAACACATACGCCAGATGGGCAGTGACGGCGAAGGCAAAAGCAGTTGAAAACGGAATACCAAACACAGCCAGCGCGCCGACAATGGCGGCTTCGTACACACCTACATATCCCGGCGAGGAGGGAATGGCTACCCCCATAGCAGAAACGCCCAGCGCAAATGTGGCGTGAATGATTTTGGCATTGGCATAGAAAGCGCGCAGAAACAGGAATTGAATCAGCACTGCGAAAATCCAGCCGCCTGTGATCAAAACAAAGATTTGCAAAAAACGACCTGGAGAGGTGAGCGCGCCGAGACCTTCTAAAAATGATTCGAAACGCTCTTTGCCTAAACGCAAGATCAGCGGCCAGCGTTCGCCCAGACACTCGAACTGCTTCAAGGCCCACTGACGATAGCGCGCCAGTAAATATAGCACCACAAATCCGAAGACGACCACCCCGCCGACGATCAGCGCCACTTGCTGGGCGTTGGATGTTTGCAGCACAAACGGCAACGATCCCAAGAGCAGCGCGGCGGCAAAGGCCATATCAAACGCCCGCTCAATCAGAACCGATGGAAAAATTCGCCAAAAACCCGGCCCATCGCGGCCCAAAATATAGACGCGCCCTAACTCGCCGAGACGGAAAGGCAACACATTATTGAGCAAATATCCGGTGTGCATGGCGAAGAAAACTTTGCGATACGGCACTGTTTTTTGTAGAATCAGATACCAGGCCAAGGCGCGCAAAAAATAAGAAGCCGCATAAAATGGCACAGCCAGCAACAAATAGCCCCATTCGGCCTGACGCACGGCCAGCCACACTTCTTGCCAGTCAAACAGACGAAAAAGCACCAGCAGCGCCAATAGGCTGATAAGCATACCGGGCAACATACTGCGCCAAATACTTTTCTCTTGTAGTGTTTTCTCTGAATCAGTCATCACGTAATCGCAATACCGCCAGAAAAGCTTCTTGCGGTATTTCTACATTTCCCACACTCTTCATGCGTTTCTTGCCCTTCTTCTGTTTTTCGAGCAGTTTGCGCTTGCGGGAGACATCGCCACCGTAACACTTGGCAAGTACATCTTTGCGCATGGCTTTAATATTGGCCCGCGAAATCACCCGCCCGCCCGCCGATGCCTGGATGGGCACAGCGAACATTTGGCGTGGAATGAGTTCTTTCAACTTCGTCACAAAGGCCTGCCCCCGGCGATAGGCAGCATCGCGGTGGACGATCATTGCCAGCGCATCGACCGGTTCTCTATTGACCAGTACTTCGAGCTTAATCAGATCATCGACGCGGTATTCGGCAAACTGATAATCCAGCGAGGCATAGCCGCGCGTGCCCGATTTGAGATAGTCAAAGAAATCGATGATTAATTCGGAAAGCGGAATATCAAAATTCAACTGCACACGATTGGCAGTGGGGTAATCCTGGTCGATGAAAATACCGCGCCGCGAAGTGGCTAATTCCATAACAACACCGTAATAATCTGTCGGCGTAAATATCTGAATTTTCATCCATGGCTCGCGCACTTCTTCGATCTCACCGTCTTCGGGTAATTCGGCAGGCGAATCGATCCGGATCGTCTGCCCATTCCGCAGCAACACTTCATATTCTACCGAAGGCGCGGTGGCAATAATATCCAGATCATATTCGCGCTCGAGACGCTCCTGAATAATTTCCATGTGGAAGAGGCCCAAAAAGCCGCAGCGGAAGCCAAAATTGAGCGCCTGTGAAGTCTCTGGTTGGTAGACCAATGAAGCATCGTTGAGTTGCAACTTCGCCAGAGCGTCACGCAAATCTTCGTAATCTTCGCCCTCCACTGGGTAGATACCCGCGAATACCATCGGCTTGACTTGCTGGTAACCTGGTAATGGTTTTTCTGCCTGACGGTTGGCAAGCGTTACTGTATCGCCCACGCGGCACTCGTTGACGCTCTTCAGACCGGTGGCAATGTAGCCAACTTCGCCTGTAGCTAGTTTTTTCACAGCTTTCATTTGCGGTGAAAAAAGTCCGATTTCTACGGGCGAGAGGGTGGATTTTGTTGCCATCAAATGCAATTGATCAGTGGGTTGGATTTCGCCATCGAAGACGCGCACATAAGCAACAACGCCCTTATAGGGATCGTAGTGCGAATCGAAGATCAACGCCCGCAGGGGGTTTTCGGGGACTCCCTTTGGGGGTGGTACCCGCTCGACAACGGCAGCCAACACCGCTTCTACATTGATGCCCGATTTGGCCGAGATTTTGAGAATTTCATCTTCCGGAGTCCCCAACAAATTGCTGATCTCTGCGGCAACTTCATCGGGCCGCGCCGCGGGCAGATCGATTTTATTGATGACCGGAATAATCTCCAGATCGGCTTCCATCGCCATATAGAGATTCGCCAGGGTTTGAGCTTCGATGCCCTGCGAAGCATCTACTATCAGAAGCGCGCCCTCGCAGGCATACATGGCGCGGCTAACTTCGTAGCCGAAATCGACATGACCGGGAGTATCGATCAGGTTGAGTTCATAGGTTGCGCCATCGGAAGCCGAATAGCTCATGCGCACCGCCGAGGCCTTGATAGTGACGCCCTTCTCGCGCTCCAAATCCATCGTATCCAAAACCTGGGCCATCATGTCGCGCTCAGAGATGGTGCCGGTGACTTGCAACAGGCGATCGGCCAGCGTAGATTTGCCGTGGTCGATATGCGCAATAATACTGAAATTACGGATGTATTGAATGTCCATTTGCGGGGCGTAGTATAACCGATTTAAGAGAGATTAGGGATTGGTGATTTGGGGACATTCACCGCAAAGACACGAAGGCACTAAAAAACTCTCTGTTTTAACTTCGTGTCTTTGTGGCTTCGTGGTTATTCTTCCGCTTCGGGAATTAGAAAATCGATCTGTTCTTGCCAATCCATCCCGAGAACGACAGGATAGCGCAGACGGGCGAGAAATTCAATATTTCCCTTCGGCCCTTCGATGGGCGATTGGATCAGACCGGTGACGCTAAAACCTTGTTCTTCGGCATAGGCGAGAATATCCGTGAGGACGCGGCGATGTACTTCGGGGTCGCGGATGACACCTTTGCCGCGCGCAGCATCGCGACGCCCGGCTTCGAATTGGGGTTTGATGAGGGCGACAATCTCACCCCTCACCACTCCCCCAACCCCATCACCACTCCCACTGGGAGAGGAGAGGGGGCGAAGGGGGTGAGGTGAGGGCAGCCACTCCTTCACAACGGGCAACAGAATCTTTAATGAAATAAATGAAGCATCAATGGTCACAAAGCTCACCGGCTCTGGTAAATTTTCGACAAATCGAGCATTGGTTTCTTCCATCACTACCACGCGCAAGTCTTTGCGCAATTTCCA
>JABGRQ010000051.1:0-2844 GCA_018648225.1 Chloroflexota bacterium | reverse complement strand
TTAGGGAACAGGCACTTTCCTGCTTCCTAAATGCATAATCCCCTGATTGACGAATCCCACATTCCCAACTATCATTTCTTCATGCTGACTGCCCTGCTCAAAACCATGCGCCCCAAACAATGGGCCAAAAATGTTTTTCTCTTCGTGGCGATCATCTTTGATCGCAAGCTGACCAATCTCCCGGCTTTTTTGCACTTGCTGGCCGGGTTCATGGTTTTTAGTCTGCTGGCAAGCGTGGTCTACATCATCAATGATATTGCCGATGTCGAAGCCGACCGCCAGCACCCTAAAAAATGCAAACGCCCCATCGCCGCCGGGAAACTATCCATACCCGCGGCCTGGGCTTCTGCGATTATCATTCTGCTGGTAGCCTTGCCCGCGGCCTATATGCTCTCGCCCAATTTCGCGGCAATTGGAATTTTCTACCTGTTACTCAATCTGACTTACTCCAAATGGATCAAACATATCGTGCTGCTCGACATCATCGTGCTGGCCTCCTTCTATGTGATTCGTGTGGCCGCTGGAGTCGCCCTGATTGAGGTCGAGCGGTTCTCGCCCTGGCTGTATATTTTCACAACTTTCCTCGCGCTGTTGATCGGCGCCGGTAAACGCCGTGCTGAACTCGGTTTGCTGGCAGAGGGCAATAATGCCCACCGCCGCGTTCTCGATGGCTATACGCTTGAATTTCTTGACCAACTCATCACTCTGGCATCCGGCATGACTATCATCACCTACAGCCTGTACACCTTCTCGGCCCCCAACCTGCCCGACAATCACGCCATGATGCTGACGATACCTTTCATTCTGTACAGCATCTTCCGTTACCAGTATCTCATCCAGGTCAAAAACACCGGCGGCGCGCCCGAAGATGTGATTCTCTCCGATTGCCCCATCCAGCTATCTATCGCCCTCTACGGACTAACGGTGCTGGTCATTTTCTACATCTCCTAATTTCCACCGAACGCCATGCCTGCATTTACTGCCACGGCCCCCGGAAAAATCATCCTATTTGGCGAACATGCGGTTGTCTACGGGCAGCCAGCGATTGCCGTGCCAGTGATGCAGGCGCGCGCCAGAGCAACCATCACGCCAAATATTCGCGGGAACGCGGGCGCAGTGCGGATTCTCGCCCCGGACATCGGTCTGGACAAAATGCTGGACGAACTCGACTCAGCCCATGCGTTGGTTGCCGCTATCGAAGGCGTGACCAACGCCCTGGGCGTGACTCGCATTCCGGCCTGCACCCTCAAGGTGAGTTCCAGCATTCCGGTGGCCTCCGGTCTCGGGTCTGGAGCCGCCGTATCGGTAGCCGTCATTCGGGCATTGGCGGGCTATCTCGGCAAGCCCCTCCCCAACGAGCAGATATCCACACTGGCTTACGAAGTCGAAAAAATCCACCACGGCACGCCCTCAGGGATTGATAACACCGTCATCACCTTCGCTCAGCCGGTGAATTTCAAAAGAGAACTCCCCTCTCCCCGTGGGAGAGGGGCAGGGAGTGAGGGCATTATTGAAACCTTCCACATCGCCAAACCTTTTACTATCATCATTGCCGATACCGGCATCAGCAGCCCCACCAAAGAGACAGTCGGCGACGTGCGCGGCGGCTGGCAAGCAGAGGCCGCGCGCTACGAACGGCTTTTCGCCGCCATCGGAAGCATTACTCGTGCCGCCCGGCAAGCCATTGAAAGCGGACACCCTGAACGCCTCGGCCCATTAATGAACGAAAACCATGAACTGCTGGGTGAGATGCGCGTCTCCTCGCCAGAGCTAGACCGGCTGGTGCAAGCAGCCCGCGCCGCGGGGGCATTGGGTGCCAAACTCTCTGGCGGTGGGCGTGGCGGCAATATGATTACCCTGGTCGATGCCGAAAACGCCGAAACCATTAGCGCAGCGCTACGCGGGGCGGGTGCTGTCCGTACAATTCTGACCTGCGTGGGAGATTGAGCATAACCAATTAACCGGGTTCGCTATCACTGGGAGCTTCGATGAATGACCGGATGTACAACTTGTTCGCACGAGTTTTGGATACGATCTATTGGGGCGGGAAATTGCAGGGGAGCGAAAACCTGCCCGAGCAAGGCCCGGCTATCTTCATCGGCAACCACCTGGGGGCGCTTGGCCCGATTGGGGCTGTCGCTACGATCCCGCTGCGGCTACATCCCTGGATTCACGAACACATGGTCGATTACGAAAAAGCCGCCGCCTACCTGAATATGGATTTCGTCGAGCGCCGCCTGAAATTACGCCCGCCCCTGAGTGGGATCGTATCTAAAGGGCTTTCTCACATTACTGTACCGTTGCTGAGGTTCGTTGGTTGCATCCCGGTACACCGCGGCTACAAAAATATACAAACCACCTGGGAAGATAGTTTGGCCTGTCTCCTGGATGGGAAAATCCTGTTGGTCTTCCCCGAAGACGAAAGCCTGGGGCTGAATCCACAAACCAACATGGCACCCTTCCAAAAGACTATTTTTCGCCTGGGGGAAAAGTATTACGAACAAACCCGGAAAAATCTGGCCTATTACCCGGTCGCTATTCAGGAGTCGCGCAATGTAAAGGTTGGCACCCCATACTGGTATAACCCGAGTAATTCGCCTTCGAAAGAGCGCCGCCGCCTGAAGACCCTCGTCGAAGGTGCTGTTATCCGCATGTATCTTGAGCGAGAATGACAATTTCCAATCCTATCCGATCACCTCATTTCAGCGTACAATACGAGAACGGCCCTGTGAAACGCCGCAAATAAACCATTAACCGCGAAGAGCGCTGAGTACGCGGAGAGCAACAAAGGGTAGTGGTTCTAAAGTAAGTGATGATAATATAGGCGCATGATAACAAAAGTAT
>JABGRQ010000050.1 GCA_018648225.1 Chloroflexota bacterium | reverse complement strand
TCCTTTCGTGACCCCATATTTGCTGTCAACCCCCTGAGTTCCCAAAGAGCCAGAATTATGAGCCGTAAAAAAACACTCCACCCCCTCCTACGAATTTTTCTGTCTTTCGCGTTTGTTGCCGCGATTGTGCTGGGCTATCTGCTCTTCCAGTGGTATCAACGCAGCGGTCAGCGCACTACACACCTGTGGGATTGGCTACGCGACCCCGCCGAACATAGCGAGTGGGCCGTAGCTGCCGGGCAACAATGCGCCGATGCGCCCTTCGCCTTCCCCACAGATGGCTATATCGGCTTTCTGTGGGACGATTCCTTCCGACCCGGCCACCGGCACCAGGGCATTGACATCTTCGGCGGGCAGGATGTCGGCATCACGCCCGTCTATGCGGCATATGGTGGCTATCTCACGCGCCTGCCGGAATGGAAATCATCGCTCATCATCCGCATTCCCAGCGACCCGTTGAAGCCATCTCGCCAAATCTGGACCTATTACACCCATCTCGCCGACAGCGGCGGATTCTCTTATATTGAACCCGATTTCCCGCCGGGCACATCTGAGCTATGGGTTGAAGCTGGAACAATGCTGGGCTATCAGGGCAACTACTCTGGCGACCCCAACAACCCTACCGGCGTGCATCTGCACTTTTCGATTGTGCTGGATGACGGACTGGGCAAATTCCGCAACGAGCTAAAAATCCAGAATACTCTCGACCCATCACCCTACTTTGGCATGACGCTGAATGCCAACGAAAATCTGGGGGAAATTGTGTTATGCGAGGAAAATCAATAACGGTTGCAGGTTGAAAGTTGAAGGTTGAAAATTGTTCAGTCCCTAACCTTCAACCTGTAACTTTTAACTTTCAACGATAAGATTATCAATCAACCGCGTCCGCCCCACTCGCGCCGCCATTGAAAACAAAGCCCGTTCAACTTCGCCATAAAGTTCTTGCAGCGTATCGGGATGCGCGCAAGAAATGTATTCCAGATCCGCCAGTGGCTCGGCGTTGACAATCTCGGTAACGAGGGCGCGCAACGTGTCGGCATCGCGCTGTCCGGCGTGGAAAGCGTCTTTAGCGGCGTTCAAAGAACGTGAAAGCACCGTAGCAGCCTGGCGCTGCACCGGGACAAGATAGGCGTTGCGGCTGGAAAGCGCCAGCCCATCGGGTTCGCGCACAATCGGGCAGACAACAATCTCAATGGGGAAATTCAAATCCTGCACCATGCGCCGAATAACAATCGCCTGCTGGGCATCTTTCTGCCCAAAATACGCCTTCTGCGGCTGAACGCCGTTGAAAAGTTTGGCGACTACGGTGGTCACACCGCGAAAATGCGTCGGGCGGCTGGCGCCTTCAAGCACTTGCGTCACCTCATCCACAGTCACCCAGGTTTGGAAGTTTTCACCGTACATCACTTCGGGCGTGGGCGTCCATAACAGGTCTACGCCCGCTTCTTCGAGCAAGCGTGAGTCGCGTTCCAGATCGCGGGGGTACGAATCCAAATCTTCGGTGGGGGCAAATTGAGTGGGATTGACAAAAATACTCGCCACAACTGAGGCACTTTCTTCGCGGGCGCGCCGCGCCAGCGAGAGATGGCCTGCATGCAAATAGCCCATCGTGGGTACAAAACCTACGGGGCCAGGGAGTTTTGCGCGTTCAGCGCGCAGTTCGGGGATTGTGGTCACAATTTTCATGGTTCAGTTCCAGGTTAAAAGTTGGCAGATTAAAGGTTAGTTTTCAGGCGTCCGTCTTCCATCCCCCGTCAACGATTTGACCAACTGCCACAGGGTACGGTTCACAGGCGCGGGTACGCCAAGTTCAAGGGCAGCTCGCGCTACTGCTCCGCAAATAGCATCAATTTCGGTGGACGCGCCGCGCTGGATGTCTTGCAGCATCGATGAGCGGTTTTGCGCCGTGCGACGGGCAACATTTTCTGCCGCCACGACGGGGTCAGCGAAGGGCAAGGTTACACCGCGAGCAGCAGCTACAGCCGCGACTTCATGGGCGACGGCAGACATTAATTGACGGGCTTCGGGGCGTTGCAATAGCTCACCATTGGTGATACCCAACAAGGCGGTCAACGGGTTGATAGCGGCGTTGACCGCCAATTTACCCCAAATCAGTGCGTCTACATCGGGGACAATTTTTGTAGAAAAGTTGGCCTGTTCAAAGAGCGTAATCAGCGGATCGACGGCAGGATTCGCTCCCAATGAGATGATTCCCTCCCCGCCAGGACGCACATGACCCGGCCCGAGCAGGGTTGCCCCGGTGGTGGTAGAGCCTAGCTCTACGCGTGATTCACCGAGCACGTCCGCCAGGATTTCACGGTTGCCCAGGCCGTTCTGCAAGCTCAGAGCGATGCCCTGCGGATGCAGGCATTCTGCCAGTTGACGCGCGGCCCGCTCTGTCTGCCACGCTTTGACCAGCACCAATGCTAGCCGCGTTCCGACACATTCAGCGGGATCGTCAGTGGCGCTTACGGGGATAGAACGCTCTCCACCTTCAGAATCCGCTAACCGGATGCCGCGTGCCTGAATTGCAGCAATCCCCTCGGGCCAAGTACCCAGCATGGAAACAGAAGCACCTGCGAGCGCGATCCGTGCCGCGAAGAGATTGGCGAGCGCGCCAGTTCCGACAATCAAAATGGTTGAAGGTTGCATGTTGAAAGTTGAAGGTTTAACTCGTCAGGCTACTTCATCCAGAAATAATTGCCATTCGCCATCCGCCATTTCGACGGTGTGCGCTTCAGCGGGGAAAGTTCGATGCTCGACATCGGCTTTGTAGGCGCGGAAGGCGGCTTCCATTTGTTCGTAGAAGTTGGCGTACCGTTTGACAAAACGCGGCGTGAAACGTTCGAACAGGCCCAGCAGGTCGTGGGTAACCAGTACCTGCCCATCACAGCCCGCTCCAGCGCCAATGCCAATCGTGGGGATTTCGAGCCGCTGGGAGACAAATTCGGCCAGCCGCGCCGGAACGGATTCAAGTACGATACTGAAGCAGCCCGCATCTTGCAATAACAACGCATCTTCGAGCAGGCGTTTGCCCGCCGATGCGTTGCGCGCCTGCGCACGCATCCCGCCCAATTGATGTACGCTCTGCGGGGTCAGGCCGAGATGCCCCTGCACGGGGATGCCCGCCCCCACAATGGCACGCACCGTCTCAATGCGCTCGCGCCCACCTTCGAGTTTAATGGCGTCCATCCCGGCTTCTTGCAAAAATCGTCCGGCGTTGCGCACGGCGTCGTTCACATCGGCCTGATACGACATAAAAGGCATATCGCCGATGAGCAGAGCGTAGCGCGCCCCGCGGGCCACGGCGCGGCAGTGATGCAGCATATCGTCCATTGTGACCGGGAGGGTGTTTTCGTAGCCAAGTACGACCATACCCAGCGAGTCGCCAACGAGGATCGAATCGACGCCAACGCGATCCAGCGCCACGGCAGTGGGATAGTCGTAAGCCGTCAGCGTGGTGATGGGTTCGCCACGTTGTTTCTTTTGCGCAAACCTGCGCGTGGTTATTTTTTTGCGTTTCGTGGGGGAATCAACAGATATTGTAGACATGGTACCCTCCTTTTGGGGTAGGGGCTGGGGTAGTGCAGATAGCAAATGGCGGTTAGCAATTATTTGTCGGTGTCCGTCCCGGCTGCAAAAGCAGTACGGGCGAAAAAAGCCGAAAATAATGAATGCAGGGGCCAGGCCCTTATTTTCGAGACATTCCTAAAGTAGCCCTTTCACTCTCGGAGATGAAGGCAATTTCGAGGGCGTTGCGCTGGGCTTGATGAATTTGTGCCTTGCTCAAGCCCGCGGCGGGGGCAGCGACGTTGTATTCGTAGGCCAGGTCAATGGCGCTGATGCCGGGGTCGTCGGTGTTGAGGGTCGCCAGCAAGCCCTGCTCCAAGAAGCCGCGCATGGGATGGCTGGCAAGATCGGGAACGGTGGTAGTTTGCAAATTACTGGTGAGATTGGCTTCAATGCCGATGGCGTGTTCGCCCATATACTCGCGCAGAGCCGGATCATGCATCGCCGCTACGGCATGACCAATACGCGTGGCGCCCAAATCCTTAATCGCCTGCCAGATACTTTCAGCGCCAGCGGATTCTCCAGCGTGGACGGTGATCTGCCAGCCAGCATCGCGGCCTTTTTTGAAATGCTCAACAAATAAATCGCCAGGGAAATTGGCTTCATCACCCGCCAGATCAAGCGCCACCAAATGTTCTTTTTGCGTAAGCAGCGCGTCAAGTTCTTTCCAACCCGCTTCCGGGCCATAGGTGCGGCTGATAATACCGGTAAGGTTTACTTGAATATCAAAATCGCGGCGACCTTGTTGAACTCCATCTACAACTGCAGCGACCACACCTGCGGGATCAAGTTTGTGAGGTTCGGCCATAAACACCGGGCTGAAGCGCAACTCAATATAATTTATGCCCTCATAACAGGCATCCGCTACATTTTCATAGGCCACGCGGCGGCAGGCATCATAATCGGCCAAGACACCCACCATCCACTCGAACTTGGCGAGGAAAGCCATCACACCGGGCTGCGGTTCCATCACCTGCACATATGGGCGCAGGGAATCCACATCCCAGGCCGGAAGTGGCAGGTTGTGCTGCCTACCCAAATCCAAAATCGTCTCCAGGCGGATGCTGCCATCCAGGTGGCGGTGCAAATCAATGAAAGGGAAAGATGAATTGATCATATTTACAAAAATCAACCACAGATTTTTTTCTTTTTATTTATCCGTGTATATCTGCGTTTATCTGTAGCTACTCTTTAGCGTTAAAAGTATTCATACTATACCCCCAAATGGCCTCATAATCAAGGTAAATCTGGGACGGTAGCCCAGTCATCACCCAACACCACAACTACATCAACTGCGCTGCCATATTCATAGTTGAACTGAATGTGGCGCGTGTCTACATCAAATAAACCCATGAGATATTGCATCGTGTAGGGTCGTCCCACATGAGCTACCAGAGTCGTGCTGGTGTAGCGTTCATCTAGTTCGCGAGTTTCCACCACTATTGCGCCCTGTGTGCGCAAATAATTCGCCGTGCGCTGAGTCAGTTCCGGATCGTTGCTGCCATTCCACACTGCAATGGAGGCGCCCTCCTGGGCAAGCAAATCCAGTGGATTACCTGCGGCCAAAGGTGATAGCGAACCCGATGTGTCGAAAATTTCATCGCGCAACACACGAATGCGATCCGGGTATGGGACAAGAATGCTCAAATTATTCGGCGACCAACCAAAGGCCACGTAATTGATGTCGATCACCCCCTGGCGAATATTCTCCCTGGGTACCTGGGCAGCCACCGCGGCCAATCGCAGCATTTCATCCAACTGTATATTGGTTTTGATCCCCGCGGCCAACTCCGTATACAGGGTGGGCGCTTTGCTAATCAACATTGGCAGCAATTCAAGATCAAGAATACGGTCACGGATGCCCATAATCACCTGCTGCTGACGACGGGCACGAGCAAAGTCGCCATCACCCTGGCTGCGATTGCGCGCATAGGCCAACGCTAACTCACCGGGCAAGGTTTGCACGCCAGGCTGCAAATAGCGCGTATTATCATCGCCCAGCGGATCAATTTTGATGCGTTCCGGAATATCCAGCTTGACACCGCCGAGTTCGTCAATAAAACGGATAAAGGCATCGAAGTCGACCACCGCATAGTAGTGGATCGGCACCCCGATGACCAGTTCCACGGTTTGCACAGACAAGCCGGGGCCACCATAAGCGTGGGCTGTGTTAATTTTGGCGTGTCCTACCCCGGGGATGGCCGCCCAAAGATCACGCGGAATCGAAAGTACACCCGCAGTCTTGGCGACGGGATCCATCGTCAAGAGGATCATGGTATCCGAGCGGGAGGGGCCAACCTCATTAGCCCAATCGCGATAATCAAGACCCATCAATAAAATCGTGACACGCTCAGTGCCATTCCACGGGACGAGGGTCGGCGTAATTTCAAGGGTCTGGCTGGGCAAAGGTAGCGGCGTAGGGCGGTCGGGGGTGAGGGCATCAGGCGCTTGCGTCTCGGCAACATCGGTAGAGAGAACCGGTTCAAATCGGGGCAGTTCAGGAATCGCAGTGTGATAATTCTGTGTGTAGCTAAATTCGCGGCTCACCGAATAGGTTACAAAGCCAGTCACGAACATCAATACAATTAACGCCATGCTCCAGGCCACCCAGGAGAGGCAGGCAGAGCGAGATTTAGCAGGTGTTTGTTGGCGTGATCTTGTCATACTAAAAACTACGGAACAGGCGTATCGCTTGGGGGAATCGGCGTATCACTCGGCGGGATCGGTGTATCACTTGGCGGAATAGGCGTATTACTCGACAGGATCGGTGTATCGCTTGGTGAGATGGGCGTATCACTCGGCAGGATCGGTGTATCACTTGGCGAAACGGGCGTATCGCTCGGCAGGGCCGGTGTATCGCTTGGCGAAACGGGCGTATCGCTCGGCAGGATCGGTGTATCACTTGGTACCCCGGACAGTGTCGCCGATGGCCCTGGCAGAGGAGTCAGTGTGACCGTATTCGTCAAAGTAATCGATGGCGTCAGAGTCATGGTCTGTGTGGGCGGCGAACAAATATTCGCTACATGCGTCAATGTCAGCGGCAAATCTTCATCAGCGCCGCCAAATTGCAACGCTAATTCGTACTGTCGCTGGGCTTCGCACCAGCGTCGCTCAGCGGCCAGTTCTGCGCCATAGTGCAACAGCGACATGCGGTAACGCCACCCGGCGCTGGAGCCGGTGCCATCGCGCAAACCCGGCACAGAGGCGGCAACTTGCGAAAAATAGTAAACAGCTTGTTCTGGATACGCTTGCCAAAACCCCAAACCGGTTAAATATAATCTCGCCCAGCCGCGGTACACCGTGGCCTGATAATCCAAAGGGCCAATTTTTTCTGCCAGCGAAAGATCATAAAGCCCCCCTTCCAGGTCACCGAGTTTCAAAATGCGCTGCTCGCCGCGATTGCGCAGAGCAGCAAAAAGGCTGTCATCCACTTCAACAACGCGATAGGTCAAATCTTCGTTGCGTAGTGCAATCAATGCCGCAACCGCGCCATCCCAGTCGCCTGCTGCCAGCAGGGATTGGGCGCGCTGAAAGATGGATTCAACTCCGCTGGGGTCGCGCGTGGGTGTCAGCGTGATGGTGGGGCTTGGCGGCAGCGTAGGCGGCAGCGATGAAAGCGTCGGCGTAGCGGTTGTATTTAGAATTTGCAAAATTTCGCTGAGATACTCCCAGGCATCTGGATAATCTTCGGGGGCAAAGGCCACCACATATTCCAGACGCTGACGCGCCGACTCATAACTTCCAACCTGATAATCTTCCAGCCCTAATTGATATTGCTCGTCAATTGCATCAGCATTCGGTGCAATTACCTCGTTTGCGGCCAAAACCGCCCCGTGCTGATACCCCGCCCAAGCGCCAATAAAACCGATCAACATCAGCAAAACAAGCGCCAACCCTGCCAGCAGAATCTTGTTCGCGGCAGATTTTGGCGCTTGTTGGGATGTTTTGCGTATTGAAGGAGTAGACATATTTTTACAGGGCTAGCCGCAAAGCGTATAAAAGTTCACATTTTGCGGAATAAGTAGGTCACACCGCCAAGCAGCGCATATATTAAACCCAGCGTCACCAGCACAAACTTGGGTACAGCGCACGCGGCAGCGATCAAAGCCCAGGGCTGGGCGGGCGCCACGAAGAGCATCACCAACAGGGAAATATTCTCTACTGTATCCAGCAGGCCAGCCAGAATCAACCCCCAGGCCAGCCAGCGCCCCACGGCGGCGAATTTCAACATTTTTCGGGAAAACGTATCGGCGGCCATAATGCAGCCCAGGCCAATGGCTGCTGCATATAGAGGGATAAAGAGAAAATCCAGCCCCTGAATGAATGCGGCACGCTCGCGGGCAACAGAATCCCAACTGGCAAGGATGCTTTCCACCATGGGGGTGGTTGCCGCCAATTCAAAGGATACAATCCCCGCGGGAGCCGCATCGCTGGTCAGCGGGGATCCTGTCAGCACGAAAATCGCCTCGACCAACAATGTCAGCGCAACCAATGCCCAAAATACGCGCTGGCGGCGGCTCACCGTAATTTGTTCAAATGGATGTTGCATAGATTGTGCCTCCATCAGACAATTTGTCAATTATAATACTGAAAGAATATAATTGCTCAGGCTTCACTTTCGCAGAAAGTCATCCCTGATCGAAAGTAAATTTAATGCAAAGGAGATTATACATGAAGCGGGTCACAAATTTCTTAACCGGCCTGATCTTTGGGGCATTGCTCGGTGGCATGATCACCTTGTTGCTGACGCCCTCCTCAGGCGATGAATTGCGCACACAGCTTCAAGCGCGTGCCCAAAGCATTCAGGATGAAGTTAAAACGGCTGCGGCTGAGCGGCGAGCTGAACTCGAAGAACAACTCTCCAACCTGCGCAAACCAGCGTAAAAACAAAAAAGGGCGTGTGATAACCGCATCACACGCCCTTTTTTGTTTCGAGTTATATTTAGCGCGTCAGTTCAAAACGATAGGCCGCCCGCTGGCGAGTGTGGCGGGTTGTTCCTGAAACTACAAAGATGACTTCATCCACGTCGCCGCCAATTTCGACCGGAATCGCAACAGCGTTATCCAAGCCCAGCGGAATCATCTCGACCGTAGTCGTATCGCCAACCGTAATCATCGCCAGCCGAAAGGTTTGGGGGAGCTCATTGCGAATGCGCACAAAGCCGGCTGTCTCCCAACCACCGGAATCACCTTCGAGGTCGGTTGAGTAGCCCACTTCGGGGATAGCAATATCATCGAGCATAAAACCCTCCCCATTAACGGCCGCATCGGTCACATATTCAAATCTTAATTGCACCTGTTGACCGGCAAACTGCGAAATATCCACTTCTTCTAAAATCCATTCGCCATCCAACCCGGAAAGCCCGTTGTAGCTCCAGCCATAACTATTGCCGGAGGGGTCTTCCGCCGTGCCAGAGGGAGTTTTTAGAATTTCCCAGTTTTCGCCATCCAGCGAAGCTTCGAGATAGACATAATCATAATCGGCTTCGATGTCGTACCAGGTCTGATACGTAAGGGTCAGCGGGCCAGTGTGATCGCTAAAATCGAAACTGCGCGTGAGGGTCATATCCGACTCATCGCCCTTGTTCGACCAGAAAGCATAATCGCCCGAGTACGGATCGGCAGGTAACACGCCCACCACTACACTACCCTCAAAATACAGATTATACGTTCCGCTGCAAGCAATGCGATAATAATCCACCCCATACTGGCTGACATCGCGCGTCAACACTTCAGAGGGGCAGGTGTATACGCTCTCGGTGACCGAGGTTGATGGCGCGCCGGGGTAATTGGCGTACGTATAACGGCCATCGGCCACCTTTTCGTCTTGTAAATAGGAGGCCAACACCCAATCGGCAAAAAAATCGTCGGCGCTGATCGGTTCATTCGTGAGCGAATCGTGAATACCTAATTCTTCCAGTACAGCGTCAACGCTCTTCATGCCGTTATCGGGATGCGCCACCAATGCCTGGGTGGCTTCCTCGCCAAAGCGATTGAGGAAATAATCTACAAACAGGAAGCCTGCCCCATAGTGCGGGCCAGTAGCGCCTGAATCATTCGGCCAATCGTTGAGTTGCAAATCGGGGTTGCTGGTGTAGGAATAATCGAAACCGCCAACATCATAGCCATTGATAAACGCGGCCAATTCTGAAAAACCCTCATTCAGCCAGGATGACTCGTTGCGGTCGCGGTACCAGTGAATCATATGCTGAAATTCGTGCGCCAGAACGCCCAGAGTGAAATCGCCAGAAAGGTTCAGGTTATCGGAATTGAGCACAAAGGCCTCATGCGCGTTGGAATATTCATGCGCCAGCGGGTGATATTCATCCGCCGAAGAAAAATATCCCGCCAAGCCCCAGCCTAACCCACTGGCATAGATAATATACAAATGCGGGTCATTATCCACACCGGGACTCCATTCGCTGCCAAAGAATTCGCGATTGCGCGGGTAAATCTCTCGCTCAAAGGTTTCAACCAACGCTGCGACTTCATCAGCTTCAAAAATCACTCCATCTTCAATCCAGAAATAGACATGCTCGGTGACATATTGCAAAGTGACATCAACCTGAAAACTCTCATTCGTATCCACATTGGTGAGCCACATTACATCTTGTTCGCCGATCTGATACTGTGGAGGGGCAGCCACCGTCAGGGGGACATTTTCCTGCCCGCCAAGACGCTCAGCCAGTTCAAGCATATCGTTGACGGGGACAACCGCTTCTTCCAGCGTTTGCAGGGTTTCGTGTTTCCAATCAGGCGCAGCGAACTCGGCCTGAGGCTGATTCTGCACCCCGGGCGTGGCGTTTGCCTCCAGAGTTTGGTCCGCGGGTTGGGGGGTCTCCTGCGGGGTGGGGCGCAGCACAACCGGGGTGGCCGTATCCGGACCAGTTGACCAATCTACATTCCCATCTTGCTGATACAGTCCAAAAACCGCCGCACCGCCGATCAACACCAGGCATAGGCAAGCACACAACAATAGCACCAATATAACAACAATAACGATAATCAGGGTTTTATTCATGAGGCAAAATCCTTAAGAAAAACGACCGCGGGCCGCCAACCGTAGAAAATGGTCGGCCATCGGTCGGACTCAGTCATCGGCGGTCAAACCTTCCCGTAGTAGCGCCAACGCATAATCATTTTGATAAAGAATTCTGTAACCGGGTAATTCGTCGGCATAGGCATCGCCGTAGAATTTTTGCCAGGCGCGCATTTGGTCTGGGTCAACCGCGTTTTCAACCGCATCGGGTTGGGTAAACTCTAACACATAATTCATTTCCAGCAACAGCACATCGGGCTGGTTTTCGTTGATGTAATCGTAAGTTGCCAGCTTCCATTTCATCAGCACATCGTAGTTCGACTTGGGCGGCACATAAGCGGTCAGATCACGGTAGATCACCAAAGGCTCATCGGCAAGCCCCATCCCGGTTAAGCGCGCTTCCACTTCGTGATAGAAAGCAATGCTCTCGGAACGCTCTTCTCGGTAGAGAATATCCGTGTAAATTTTGGCATCCTGCTGAAGATACAAGCCAAACTGAAAAGCAAGTAACAGCAGTGGAAAAACCACTGAGACACGAAGAATACGGAGTTTTTCCATGAGGGCCACAGAGGAGCTTTTCGTGTTCTCTGTGGCTCCGCGACTATTCTCCTCCGGGAAAAGATGCACCAGCCCTGATGCAAAAGGAATCGCCATCGGCAGGTAATACAGCGGGCGCACGGTTGAGCCGCCCACGGCCCAAAAGTAGGGAATGGAAAAAGCTAAAATCATCACATTGATAAAGCGGTAGCGCGGCGAACGCACTCCCTGGATCAGCCCGGCCAACATCAGCAGCAGCGTGAACCACTGCCCGTAATATGGCCAGATGATGCGTTGAATCTTTTCCTTTGTGAGATTCCAGTCGGCGTATTGGGTGTAATAGCCGCTACGCGTCTGAAAAATAAGTTGCTGCTGCCGGGCGAGAATTTCTGCCCGGGTTTGGGGAATAAGCAGCAATGGATTCGAGATCACCAACCCCAGGGCCATCACTGCTACGAAGAAGAACGCCGCCCATAGAGCGCGGCGAAGTTCCAGTTTTTGATCTTTCAATCCCCAAAGAATATACAGCGGAACCGCCAGTGCAAAAAATGCCCCGGCAAATTTGACACTCACGCCCATGCCACACAGCACCGCGGCAAGATAAAAATAGCGTCTAAAGCGGAAATCATCTCTGCGTAGAAAATAGAAAGTGAGCACAATCAGCAAAATCGACAGGCTATCCGGGTGCCACCAGAGATTATTCAACACCGCCGCGGGAAACGCCAACAGAAACGCAAATAGCCCCAGAATTTTCGCGGTAGATTTGCGTTCGGTTTGCATATCCACCATCAGGGCCACAGAGAAAATCATTGGCAGCACGCTGACCATTTGCCGAAGAATCAGCATAATGGTGGCCGAATCCTGCCCCCAGGCAGCACCGACAATGATCCGGTAAGGCAGCAACATCAACGCCGAGAACAGGTAGAAGGGATAACCGTAATCGTAGTGCAAATAGACAACGAAACGGCGCAGGGTCTCGAAAATGGTGTCGCCCGGGCTGAGCATGCGCAGAACGTGCTGGTATTGGGCAAACTCGTCCTTCTCGAAAATCGAGAGCATATTCCAATCCTGCGCGCCAGTCAAATTGGGGAAGATCATCAGCGAGAAATAAACCAGGCCGATGATGAACATTCCCCAGATGGCAATGCGTGGAAATTTATTCTGCACCATAACGCGTCTCCAGCCGCAATAAGAAAATCAACGCAAGGGCGCAAAGGAACTAAGCCGCAAAGGTCTTGATATTTTTTTTTGCGTCCTGGAACCTTGTGGCTTTGCGTTAGCTTTTTTTTCCATGCACCTGCACGCTGGCTGTGATTAGCCCAAAGACAATCCACATATTGGGGATGGCAAAGGAATCGACTGAGAATCCCACCCCCAGGAAAACTACCAGCGAGAGCAGCCCGGCCAAACCCCAGTAGCGCGGATCGCGTTCCGGAGCGAGGAATAGATACAACGCCGCGCCCAAGACGGCCACCACAAAAGCCACAAAGGCCGCCGAACCCATCAAGCCGGTCTCGGCGAGAATACGGGCGAACATATTCTTGGGCACTACCAACCGGTTGCGTCCCTCAGCGGGGGTAAATTTATACACCAATTCTGGGGTCGGGTACAGCGGACGATCCGTAAGCGTCTCTTCAAAGTAAAACGTGTAATTGCCCAGCCCAATCCCCATCCAGGGATAATCTTCGTAAATGTGGTAGGCCGTCTCCCAATAGGCTATGCGCTGGCTGACCGCAATATACTGCGCATACGAGCCAGTGGCGTTTTCATCTGTCCAGTAGCTCCACAAACGCGAGAAATAACGATTGCGCGAGCCAAAGGCAAACACTACCGCCAGCAAGACGGTCAGCATCAACCCTACTTGTAGCAAACGCCGCGCAATCCCGCGCCAGTTCAAGCTGCGGCCGGGTTTTCGTCCCCCGCGAAATAAAAATGCCAGCACTAATTGCAATGCCCACAGCACATAACCGGTGCGCGAGTAGGTATAGACCAGCACAAACGAAGCCCAGCCCAGCAGCAACAATTCCACGGTGAAAAAACGCCAACGCCAGCGAAAGGCCGAATAGCCCGACATGACTGCGGCGAACAGCCAGGGCATCAGCAAAAAGGTGATCTGCTCGGCGAACCAGTTGGGTTCATAGGTCATGCCGGAGATACGCGTTTCAAACAGGCCGCGCACGGAGAAGAAGCCCTGCAAATATTCAATCAGGTCGAAATATTCGGGCGTGTAGAACAGAATATAACCAATTTGTACACAACCCCACAGCAGGGCGATGCCAAATCCGGCGTAGAGCCAGCGCAGGGCAAAGCGTAACTCATCGGCGGTGCGGGGGATGACGGCCACGGTGATATAAAAGGCTACGCCCAATAATAGCGTTGCGGTCATACGCACGGCTCGCGAGGACACACTGATGCCAATGTCCGGATCAATGCCGCGAGTATAGGCCAAAACGGTACTCGCCAGCGCCACCAACACAAAGGCACCCAAGGGCAAAGCTGTGCGCGGCGTGGAATGCGTAAACAACCGCGGCAGGGTGTAAATCAGCAGCAGGAGGAATAACGGATAGATGGATAGCGGGCGCACTTCAGTGCGCCCACCCACGCCGCCCGGAAAGTAGGGGAAGCTGGTGACCGGTAAAGTGAGCAGGAACAGCGCCCAAAGGGTTTTCTGCACTTGTTCCACTCGTTTCTCTCGCGGCAACCATACTCGCCATGCTTGAAGCACTATTCTTTCTCCCTGGGAGTGCTGCGCGCCAACGCGAAGAGCAGCCAAATCAATAAAGCGATAAACCCACCCACAAGCATCAACAACCCTGCCGGGCGCACATCTTCCACGGTAGGAGCAATCTCTTCGGGCAAGCCGAGGCTCAGGTTCGCCGAGAGCGCCAGACTTAGTTCTGCTTCGCGGGTGTAGTCCGCG
Organism: Chloroflexota bacterium; assembly: GCA_018648225.1. Lineage (NCBI taxonomy): Bacteria > Bacillati > Chloroflexota > Chloroflexota bacterium. The sequence goes on along the minus strand of JABGRQ010000050.1, from coordinate 5,270 downwards.
GCCAGTTCATCGTATTGCGCTTCGAGGGCATCCGCACGGGCGGGCAGATCGTCCAGGTCGGCCTGAATCAAAGCGCGAAAATCATCGAGCCAGGCCAGAACTTCGGCAGAATCCGCCCCGGGGGCAGGAATCGCTTCGAGTAACAATGACCAACCCGCTCCCCAGTCGGCGGCGCGGGCAGCCTGGGCCAGAATCAGGCTGCGGGTATAGGCATCCACCTGATCGGTGGCTTCCACATCCTGACGCAATTTTGAGAGATTCAAATCAATCTGCGCCAACAACTCCTGGCGAATTTCCATCTCAGCCAGTTCGGCAGCGAGCGGAACCATGCGGGTATCGAGCGCAACAACCTGGCGGGCATGGCTGATGGCTTCGTTGACACGCGCATCAATCACCACAGCCCAGGCCTGCACGAGTTGGTCGGCGTGTTCCGGGCTGGCGGCTTCAGCGGCCAGATGCCAGCGCCCGGCGTTGCGCCAGGAGCCGCGCAGCATGGGGTGAAGGTCGGCGGGGGTGAAATCAAGCCAGTACGAGTCTTTCGCCTGCAACACGGCGAGCGTGTCGATGAGAAATTCATCGCCGCGAACCATCTCGTTGAGTTGGGCCATATTCCAGTTTTTATAATCGTCCAGATTGCGAAACTCATCCTGCGCCACGCCAACAATATAGCGATCGCGCGGGCCGCGGTAGGCATCAATACCCAAATAAAGATCAAGATTTGCGCGGTAATCGGGCGTGAGCAACTTGCTTACTCCCCAACCCAGCAGCGCCCCAACCAGAAACGCCAACGCCACAAGATACCAGCGATGAGTGAGGGCAAGGATGTAGTCTCGTAGATTCCAGTCTTCCACCATGCAATCTCCAGTGATAAAAAATTAACGCAAGGACGCAAAGAAATTAAGGCGCAGAGATTTTTTATACTTTTCTTTGCGTCTTCGCATCTTCGCGTCTTTGCGTTAGACATCTTCAATCCATCATGGGGACGATTTTACCCGATTTTGATCGCTTCTAACACGTGCTGATAAACCTGCAAAGTGGCACAGTTAATTTTCTCATGGGTGAAGCGTTCCAGCACCACCTGCCGCCCGGCTGCGCCCATTTTCATACGCCGGGCCGGGTCTAAAACCAACTCTTCGATAGCCCAGGCCAGAGTATAAGGGTCATTCGGCGGCACGAGCAGACCATTGTGCTCATGCTGAAGCACAGAGCGGCAGCCAGGAATATCACTGGCAATGATAGGACGTCCACAGGCAGCAGCCTCAATCAGAGCGGTAGGCACACCTTCGCCGTACATGGTCGGCAGAGCAATAAGATGTGCCTGGGCATAAATGCGCTCCATATCATGCTGCCAGCCCCACCATTCGATGATGCCCTCGCGGTGCCAGGCGCGCAGCATATTGGGCGTCAACGAGGCCGGATTGCCAGGGTCTGGCCCACCAACCAGCACCATACGCACCTTCAAGCGCTCTCGTAAAATGCGCGCGGCTTCGACGAAAATGCCCACGCCTTTATCCCAAAGTGTGCGCGCCGCCATCAGTACAATCACTGGGCCGTGCGGCTCGGATGTGGGGGCAAAGCGCTGCGGGTCTGTGCCGACGCCTTCAATTAGCCAAGCGCGTGATGGGGGGGTAAATCTTTGCTCGGAAAAATAATCTCGATCGGCCTGATTCTCGAAAATTACCGCAGCAGCGTTTTTTTGCATAACGCGCCGATAAAGGGGACTGACCATTAACCGCAGACTGCGGGCAAGCCAATCGCCTCCTTGAAAAACATAGCCGCGGCCCGAAATCGAGTTGACCACACCGGGGATGCCGGCCCACCCCGCGGCGAAAGAGCCGTACAAAACCGCTTTGATGGTGTGATGATGCACCAGATCGGGCTGCTCGCGGCGGTAAATCCGCACCAAATCGAGCAACGAAATCAATTCCATCCAGGGAGCTATGCTGCGGCGGCGCAGAATCCACGGCTGCCAGCGGAAACCTGCATCCTGAAGGCGAACTGCGAAATCCCCCGGGGGGGATACCAGCGAAACGTCAAAGCCTTGTTCCCGCAGTTGGTGAATCAGCGCGTAACGGAAATTGTATAGATACCAGTCGGTGTTGGCGGCGAGGATGATTTTGGGCATGGGGGACAAGTACGCAGGTTGGCAAGTTGAAAGTTATTGGTTGGATTTTATCGCAATTGTTGGTAAAGTCGCAAAAGGCGGGCCGACATCGTACGCCAGTTGTAGGTTCGTTCGTAGGCGCGCCGGGCGTTATCGGCGAATTCGGCGTACAAAACATTATCGAGCTGCAAACGTTCCAACGCTTTAACAAGCTCTTGTCGATGCCCATATTCAACAACCAGGCCGCAATTTTCAGCCTGCACAATACGGTCAATATTCGTATCTGCGGCGACGATAACTGGTTTGCCCTGCATCATTGCCTCGAAGAGTTTGTTAGGGCTGGCACAACGATGATTCGCCAGTGCCGGGTCGTAGAGAGCCAAAACCACATCGGCAGCGGCGGTAAGGGCTAAAGCACGCTCATATGGGATACGCCCATGCCAGGTGACGTTGGGAAGTTCCTCAGACAACGCCAATATTTGATCTTCATCGCCGCCAAACCCGGCTAAATCCAAATACCATTCAGGGTGATCGGCCAACACAGCTAACACATCCAACAAGCCGCGCTCGATTTGCAGGAGGCCGACATATATGAGATTTAACCACGAAGGGCACGAAGAATCACTTAGGGCTTTTTTTTCTTTGTGTTCTTGGTGTCCACCTGTACCCTTAAGGGTATTGTGGTTAAAACTGCTAAAAGTATCTATTGGCGTATTTAAAACTACTGCCCGATTCGCGGGAACTCGCTCCCCAATCTGCGCCCAGCGGGATTCGTCTGCAACAATCAGCGCATCTACGAAACGAATAGCCCACAAATCCAGCGCACGGATGAGTGCTTTCACCCAGCCCGGCGTGGCGCGCAGATGATCGGCGTAGAAATCGAATATATCATAGACGACGCGCTTGCCGAAAAGAGCTTTACAGGCCAACGCGGGCAACACGGTATCAAAATCGCAGGCGTGAATACTATCGTAGGCGCAGCGATTTTGTATCAGCCAGCGCAAAAGCCCCCATTGCCAGCGCAGCAGCGGGGCAAAATTGCCCAGGCCATGCCCAAACTGCGCCTGGATCGGCAGGCGAATGCAATCAGCGCCGGAGATGATCTCCCGCCGCGGCAAGGCTGCGCTACGATCCCAGCCCAACAGGGTGACGCGGTAGCCAGCCTCCATCAACGTGGCAGCAGACTTCTCCACCCGCGGGTCGGGTGCGATGGGGTTAGAGCGGCAAAAAACGACGCTCATTACATTCTCCATAATGAAAAAATAAGGAAGCCAGGAAGCCAAGAAAAAATTCCTGTTTTCCTGGTTTCCTCATAAAATATCCTTTGTAGCCGATAAGTACAACTCCACAACCCCAGCCACATCCCCCAGCGCCGCCACTTGCCCACCTGACAGCCACAAGGCCCGCTGACAAAATTCCTGCACGCGCCCCATGCTATGCGAAACGAGTACAATCGTGGTGCCCTGAGACTGGAAAGCGCGCATACGCGCCAGACATTTCTCCTGAAAGGCCGTATCGCCCACAGAAAGCACTTCATCAATCAGCAAAATCTGCGGACGGATGCTGGTCGCCACGGCGAAGCCCAGGCGCGCCACCATCCCGGTGGAATAAGTGCGCAGGGGCGCATCAATGAATTCATCAATTTCGGCGAAATCCACAATGGCATCGAATTGGGTGGTAATTTCTTTACGCGGCAGGCCAATCAGCGCGCCGTTGAGAAAAACGTTTTCGCGACCGGTCAATTCTGGGTGGAATCCGGCCCCCAGTTCAAGCAGCGGAGCGGTGCGTCCACGCATCACCACACGTCCCCGCGTAGGCTTCAAAACGCGTGCCATCACCTTGAGCAGCGTACTCTTCCCGGCTCCATTGCGGCCGATAACGCCAAAACTTTCGCCGCGCTCAATTTCCAGGTTAATGTCACGCAACGCCCAAAATTCCTGATACTGCAAGCGTCCTTGTGCCCAGCGGATGGTGTATTCTTTAATGCCAGAGAGCCGTTCACGCGGCAGGCGGTATTGAATGGAGATATTTTCAAGTTTTATCATAGGCGCGATGCCCTTAATGCCTTAAAGGCGATAGGCATATTCATCTGCCTTCGAGGTAAAAAACAGCCCCCCACATAATAATATCCCCAGGGCGAATCCCAAAGCCGGGAGCCAGAAATCCCAGCCCGGCACCATACCATCCAGCAGCGGTTGGCGGAAAATTTCCACCAAATAATACAGCGGGTTATATCGAATCATCCAACGCCACTGCAGCGGGATAATCTCCGGCGGATATATTACCGGCGTGGCGTAGAGCCAGATCGTCAACAAGACATTGAAAACCGGCAGCATATCAGCAAAATAGACTGTGGCCGCGGCCAGCAGCAACCCCAGTCCGAGCGAGAATATAGCCAGTAGCAGCACCGCCAGCGGCCAAACCAGCAACGCCGGAGTGAGACGCACGCCCAATATTAGGGCAATCGCCAGCAGGGGCAATAGCGAAACCAGCAGATTGACCAAACCCGTGCCGATGGCAGCCACAGCAAAAACCGATTTGGGCACGTAGATGCGCTTGAGCAATTCGCCGCTCCATAACATCTCACCCATCGCCGCGCTGGTCGTGCTAGAGAAGAAAATCCACACGAGTTGTCCGCTGAGAACATACACGGGGAAATTGGCAATCTGGATGCGAAACAACTGCGAGAAAACCACCGTAAGTACGAGCATCGTCAGCAGCGGATTGAGCAGTGTCCACACCACACCCAAAAGCGAACGTTTGTAGCGCGTCTTCACCGATCGCAAGATGAACTGCACCACCAATTCGCGGTAGGCAATCAGGGCGCGAAGTTCTTCAACTAACGGGTGCGCGGTACGGGCTGAGTCGTAAAAATCCATAAACGAACCTTGGAGCCACAGAGTTCACGGAGTTTTCTCTGTGGGTTTTCCAAAAAAATCTCTGTGTACTCCGTGTTTTCGTGTTTGTGTTTTTTAGGGATGGAGCGCATAGAGATAGACTTCCCTCTGAGCGTAGACCTGCGTCGTGAACAGGCTGAAGAATTCTTCGCTCAGCGCGGGTGAGGCGTACACCTCGGGGCGAAATTCTGCCTCCGGGGGATAGAACAACACATAATCATACCCATTCCGGGCTAAATTTTCAGCCAGCGCGGCGGGCGTCTCGGAGT
>JABGRQ010000049.1:7921-16193 GCA_018648225.1 Chloroflexota bacterium | reverse complement strand
GTTAGTAGTTGAGAAAACTGGAATTTCGGAAGAACTTGCTGAGAAAGCGGTTATGGTCGTGTTGGATTATGTCAAAGACAAACTGCCCGATTCGATTGCCGGGCGGCTGGACGATATTCTCGAAGGCGGCCTGGATACTGGCGATTTGCTGAAAGGTCTTGGCGGACTGTTCGGCGGATAAAAACGATTTTACGACTGCAATCTTGTGATCGTTTCAATGGTCTTATGCACCTGACGAATATGCAGGCGATCATGGCGGGCCATAAACCCGGCCAACTCGTCCAGACGCGTAGGGCCAAAAATGGCATGATGAGCGGGTAGCTTCCAATCGCTGGTGGCTAACTCGTCTAATAATTCTAAAGTTTCGATGCGGGCGGCGAGGAAATTTGCTAAGGCTTTCTCGCCGTTTTGCTGTTTATAGCCGCGCTCTGCCGCCCAGATATCGCTATCCACACCGGGAATAAAGGGGTTTTCGCCGCGGGTGATGGCTTGCAAGCGCGGCAGGTTGATTTCGTGTTCTACATCTCGTAAATGACAAATAATCGCAGTCAGGCACCACTCTTCTGGATCAGGGCATTTTCCCCACCAATCGTGTGGAAATTCTGTAGTCATACCCGCCAGCGCCGCGGCGCAGCCCCTCAGAGTAGCGATGATGGCGCTGGGTGTCTCGTATTTGGCTTTAAGTTGTTCGGGGGGCTGGCTGTCGATCCAAGGGAGTACATCGGTCAACGCGCCGCTAGCAGTGGGGGCAGGAAAACCATCAGGGATTTCAGCGCCCAACTCCGTAATCCAGAAAACGGGCAGCCCCAGCCCGTTTGCGCCGCGCACATCGTGGTCTGGATCATTCCCGATCATCAAAATCGGCCCTTCGGGCCAGCCTATCCGACTTAAAAATTCGGCAAAATAGGCCGGGTTGGGCTTGGCAAAATGAAACGTTTCGTAGGATGGAATCAGCGCAAAGGGGTATTTCTGCGGATCAAGGCCAGCCCAGCGCAATCGCTGGACAATGGCGGTGCGTGGGAAGAGGGGGTTGGTTGCAATTCCGATGCGATAACCGCGCTCGAGGGCTTGCGCTATGAATTCGACAGCCTCAGGAATGAAGTGGGTCAGCCCTTCGAGTTTGGAGAATTCTTGCTCGTAGAATTCATCAATTTGCCCGCGGACACTGGATTTTTGCATCCCCAAGGGCTTGTAAAAATGCGGGTCAAAGGTTTCTTCCAGAGTGCGGTCGGGACGTTGATTTTGGAACATGCGCTCGGTGGCGGCGAACATTACCGGCGGCATTTCCTGGAGATCAAAGTGACCGGCCATGTGCTGGCCTAATTTGCCGAGATAAGCTGGGATGAATGTATCCATGCCGTTCCCCAGCAGGGTGTCGTCGAGATCAATCAGAAGCGTGAGTGTTGGGGTCAAAGGAATCTCCGGTGAAGATTTCGGGCAGCGAGTGACATTTGCCGCAGCCAATCTGGGGTTCGGCGACAGCTTGTTCAGTTTTTTTACAATAAGCGCTGATTTGCACTTCGGGAGGCAAAATGAAAAACGGGCGCACCACAGTGGCATTAAGAACCATGTGCTGACAGGCATTGGCGAGGTGGATTCCAGGAACCGGGCAAGTATTGCACAGCTTGGCTTGCCAATTTTCGAGCAGGCGGCATTCTTCGCGGTTGCGGCCGCGGTAGTAATCGCCATAGAAGTAGGGGCATTCTTTTCCGACAGGTGTTCGCATGGGGCAAATTATAGCATGGAGATTCTTAAAATATCTGAATCACTTGACGAAAGAACGTATGTTCTATTATACTTTTGCATCTAACGCGATGATGCCCCCGGTATCTGGAAAATAGTGGGGGCATCACCTGTTTCTACCAGCGGATAGCTGGGGACTTTTTTATTATACCAGTACCACCGTATCTGGCAAATCTCTCCACTATCCATTCAGATTATTGGAATTATACAACGGCATAAATCCAATATATTTATTTATAGAGGAGAATTTTCGATGACCAAAGTTATTATAATTCAGGGCGGTAGTTTGGATAGCTATTATGAACAAACTCTCAACTATCTGCACCAGAAATATCACACATACCCAAGCAATTTGCTGGATTTGCATGTTGACCCGGATGTAGTGGCGGAAGTGGGGATGTACGAACGTCTGGCACGCGATACCGCGGCATCTGCGCCCATCGATTCCAGTCTGCCGCCGGGAAAGATTGTCTTATAAACCAAAAAAGCCAGCAAATTCGCTGGCTTTTTTTGACGATAGAATTCAAAACTTATACCCGTGTGACATATCCGCCGTTGCGGGTGTCCACGCGGATAACATCGCCGACTTCGACAAACGCGGGGGTTTCAACCTGCAATCCGGTTTCTACAGTCACTTTTTTCGTAACGCCGGTGGCTGTATCGCCGCGTACTGCAGGATCAGCTTTGGTAACTTCGTAGTCTACTGCGGTGGGCAATTCGATATCGAGGGGTTCGTTTTCGTAAATTGTTAATTTAAGCTCCATATTTTCTTTGAAATACAGGGCATATTCTTCAAGTACGTCTTTACGGATGGCGGGTTGTTCATAGGTTCCGAGGTCCATAAAATAATAGAATTCGTCATCGCTGTAGAGAAACTGCACCTCATGATGCTCCAGGCGAATATCTTGTACGCGATCGCTCGACGTGAAAGACAAATCAATGATATTGCCATTCCGCAAATCGCGGGCTTTTGTGCGAATTGTGGCCTTACCCCGACCAGGTTTATGGTGGGTATATTCCAGCACTTTGAAGATTTTTCCGTCCAGTTCGAAGGTTACGCCTTTGCGGAGTTCATTTACGTCGATCATTTTTCTGCCTCACGAGAATAGTCCAAATTCTGATTTTTAAAATAGTTAAGCCCGCTATAAAATACTCGAAAAAAGGGGTGTGCGATGGGTCAGGTTCACCGCACACCCCTTTTCAGGTTAGATTTCATTCAGACTGCCTTGTATTTCGAAATTATAGTCCAGGCAGCAGAGCGTGGCAAGAGGCTTGTGCTTGTGGTAAACTTTGCAACGATGACACGTATTTTGTGAGTGCTATTTGCGAGATATTTCTATTTCATCAAGCGTTTTTCTATGGTAGCGAAGGTCTTGGAAAAGTTTCAGCAACATGTGCTGGAGGATCATAGTATGGCCGATCGGGGAAAACACATTCTTTATATTGAAGACAACGCCGAGATGATCGATTTGGTAGAGATCATTTTAGGCACTAAAGGGTACAAAGTTACCGGCGTTCTGGGCGGCGCTGAAGGATGGAAATCTATTCAGGAACTTTTGCCCGATTTGGTATTGCTCGACTTGATGATGCCCGATGTTGATGGATGGGAAGTCTATCAGAATATTCGTGATACGGAAGCAACCCAACACATCCCTGTTGTGGTAATTACCGCCAAAGCCCAACAGATAGACCGTGTCCTGGCTGAAAATGTTGCCGGTGTGCAGGGATATTTGCCAAAACCCTTCAAGAATGTCGAGCTTTTGAAACTGGTGCAAGAAGTATTAGGTACTCCAGCGTAAAGACCTTCGGTTGGCGGATTGGCAACGAAACCCCCATGCAACAAGTGAAAATCTATAATCACACCCGGGCGCTGCCTGGCGAGTTGCAAGCTAGATATTGTGATAGATTTGGCTGCCGTCTGCGCGGATTGAGTTTGCGGCGCGCATTGCCACAATCGCAAGGTTTATTGCTGGTTCAACAACGCGCCACGCGTCTGGATGCCGCAGTCCACATGTTTTTTATGAATTTTGATTTAGCCATAGTGTGGCTGGATGAGACCAAAATAGTTGTGGATGTGCGTCTCGCGCATCGCTGGCGTTCGGTACTCATGCCTCAAACGGCGGCGCGTTATATTTTGGAAATGCCAACCTTTTGGTTTGATTATTTTTCGGTTGGAGATCAGATTGAATTTGAAAATGCGTAATCTTATTAACCTGCTAATCGCAGCTTGCATACTTTTTCCGTGGGTTTCTGTTCAGGCTCAGGAAGAACAGCCGAATGGCCCGGTTTATATCATTGAGGCGGGCGACTCATTATGGGGAATTGCTCAACGCTTTGGCATCTCGATGGATGATCTGGCGGAAGCGAATGGCATCACCGACCCTGGACAAATTTCGATTGGCGCCCGGCTGGTGATCCCTGGCCTTCAGGGCGTACAAGGGGTTCTGGTTACGGAAGAAATTCCTTTCGGTGAAAATCTGGATAGTCTCAGTTTTCGTTATCAAATTGAGCGCGACATGCTGATAAAGTTGAATCACTTTACCAGCCCCGATGAGGCTTATGCTGGCTCGCAGGTGATTGTGCCGCAACGGGAAGGGGAGGCGCCGACTCGCTCGGTGGGGCGCGCCACTGTGAAGGTAAATCAATCCCTCATGGAACTGGCAATCAGCCGCGGGCTGAGTCCGTGGAGCCTTTTATCGGCCAGTCAACGCTCCGGGGGATGGGATCTGCTCCCTGGCGAATCAATCCATCTTGAAGGCGCTGCCATCCACGATGAGACCATGGGCGCTTTTCCGGAGGGCGTGCAACAGGTTTCAATCGCTTCATTGCCGCTCATCCAGGGGCAAACACTTTCGCTGCGTATTGCTGCGCCCGAAGGGACTTCTCTCACTGGTTTTTTGAATGAGCAACCGTTGAATTTCTTTCCTGATGATGATGGTTATGTAGCCTTGCAAGGGGTTTATGCATTGCTCGAACCAGGAAGCTACCCGCTTTCAATTGACGGAACTCTGCCAGATGGCACCCCTTTGCGCTTCTCTCAAACAATTTATGTGAGGGATGGTGATTACCCTTATGATCCACCGCTGGCGGTCGATTCGGTCACGACCGATATTGATAATAATGAAAATGAAAATGCGTTGTGGGCTGAAGTGGTCGCGTCACGAACCCCCGAAAAGTATTGGGCGGGGATGTTGCAAAGCCCGATGCCGGAATATTTAAGCGATTGTTTTCCCTCCTGGTTTGGTCATCGCCGCTCGTATAATGGCAGTGGTTATTTATTTTTCCACACCGGTCTGGATTTTTGCGGACAAACGGGCGTGGATATTTATGCTCCGGCGCCGGGACGAGTAGTTTTTGTGGGTGAGCTAATTGTGCGTGGCAATGCCACCGTGATAGATCACGGATGGGGTGTCTATACGGCTTACGGGCATCAGTCTGAGATATTTGTTTCGGCTGGCGACTGGGTGGAAACGGGGGATTTGATTGGCCTGGTGGGCGAAACTGGGCGTGTCACCGGCCCACACCTGCATTTCGAGGTGATTGTGGGTGGCGTGCAAGTAGACCCGCTGCAATGGCTCGGTGAAGAATTTCCTTAAACCACTTAGGCTTCGCTGTTTTCGTCTTCCATACTCTCGAATTCGCCAGCTTGATAGGCTTTGATCACATCCAGAGCGTCTTGTAACTGGTCATCAGCGACCAGGATATCGACCAGTCCAAAGGGGCCAACATTTACCCCCAAGGCTCTGGCAGCGCCTTCCATTGAAATGTAGGCGGAAATGCCCTGGGCTTCAAGCAGGCCGCGCAACACTTCGGCCTGAAATTCCCCTTCGATTTTTGCTGCCAATACCCATTTTGGTTGATTCATTGTAGCTTTCCTTTCGCGGTATTTCTTCTGCGAAGCTGTTCATCTGTGAAGCGCTTTGTGTTTTGGGGAACTGCCGTGAGAGACTCCTAAATGTGGACAACCACCATGGGGATTCACGGAGAACCCACCTTGTTTGTACTCCAGTGTAGAGTATAATAGTGTCCGCTCGAAAGCGCAAATGCGTTTTTTTATTAAACACACGTAATCTTAAATTAATCGCTCTGTGGGAATCAGCTCGGCAGTTCCCACAGAGCTGGAATAATAGGATTTTCGTCTGCTCTAATTCGTAATATATTTTGAGGCTGTCCATATGGTTGTTGTTTCCATGTCCATTCGGGAAGATTATTGGGATGATTTTGAACTTCAAGCTGAAGATGTCGATTTTCTTTACGCGCACTTGCTTGAGGTAGAAACACCCCTCACGCCTAATGAGTTAATCAAAGCCCTGGTTATCGATCGCATCCAGCGCGAGCTAAAAGCCATTGAGGTAAAACGCTTGTCCGGTGGGAGCGTTTACCTGCCCCAGGACGAGTACAAGATCAAGCAGAGCGTGGTTTTTCCTGCTCTCGATTGGCGGCAAGCCGAAGTGGTAAACAAAAGGGATGGATATAATCCTGATTTGGGCGAATTTTCTGTCATTGAGGTCAAATTTGAAAATGGCGAGGTGCGCGAATTTGCATCGGCATTGGCCAATCATCCGTTGAACATGCCGGAGGAAGTTGCTGAGAGTAATATACCCTCGCCGGATTCTGTATTGCGCGATTATGATGATATTTTGATCGAGCGTCTTGAAGAAGGCCTGCAAGATAATGCTGATTTTGTGTGCATTGCCGGACGCTGGTTCCCGCGCGCGCTGTTAGTTGATGTGAATACGGGGCACCTTAATCTTGCGGAAGCATTATTAGATATAGAAAGTGGCGGCCCGCTACCAACGAGCGAGTTGCTAAAACAGATTGAACTGTCCACAGACGAGAATCCGAAATTGGTCGAATTTTCTCTGGATTTAGCCTTACAGGAAGACAAGCGCTTTGATGAAGTTGGCCCGGCTGGAAAAGTACTCTGGTTTTTGCACCGGCTGGAACCGGAGGGGGTACAAGTTACGCCCGATGTGTTGCGCTACACTCCAATTGAATGTGAACGCAGCAACCTGACGCCAGAAATGCTCGAACTGGAACAGCGTCTCGATGATGAGTGGGCGCTTGAAAATCATGCCCGTGCCGACGCAAAGCACGATGTTGCCATACCCTTGCTGTATGCACATTGGCGTGCAGGCACGCTCCCACTGACGCGCCGGATTGGCGCACTTTTTCCTACAGCTTACGAAGCGCCGCGGATTTTATTTACACTGATTGATGGCGAAACCGGTGAAAATTTCCCGGGATGGGTGGTTCGCAAAGGCGGTTATGTCTTTGGTCTTGAAAAATGGTATCGTGATCGCGAATTGATGCCAGGAAGCATCGTTATTGTCCGTGCGGGTCAAAATAAAGGCGAAGTTGTTGTCGATGTTGAGGCACAGCGCTCTCGCAGAGATTGGGTGCGGACGGCGTTGGTTGGTGCCGATGGCGGCATCGTTTTTGCGACACTCAAACAAATGGTCAGCGCGGTATACGATGAGCGCATGGGCATCATGATCCCTGATATCAAAGCATTGGATTCCCTTTGGGAAAAACGCCAAAAACAACCCCTGCCCTTTGAACGCGTAGTTGCTGATGTTGCCCGCGAGTTAACCAAACTGAATCCGCAAAATCACGTCCATGTTTCCGAGTTGTATGCGGCGGTCAATCTTGTGCGGCGCTGTCCACCGGGACCGGTTATGACTTTATTGGCATCGCGCCCCTGGTTTGTGCATGTGGGTGATTTACATTTTCGTTTTGATGACTCAGCTGGTTCCTGAGAAGCAAAAAAACATCTTGATAGCTTGAAGAGAAGGAGTTTTTTAAGTGACTGAAGCGAAACGATATAGTCTGGTCACACCAACTTTGGATACACCTTTTCATATTGATTTTAATTGGTGGCAACAAAACGACCGTGAATGGCGCATCCACTTGAAGAGTTCCCTATGCCCGGAGCATCAGAATACATTTTCTGAAATGGTGGGTGATACGCAGGTCGATTGGGTAGATCCCGAAACCGCTGAAGTTCAGCGCGTGGATGGCTTGCAGCACACCCTTATTAGCCATTGTGCCAAAACTGTGGATTTTATTACCGAGCGAACATCCATGGTGGAATCAGTTTTTCGTTTGTTTCTGGCGAATGGCAATATGCATCTAACGGCGCGCGAATTGGCTGAACGCCTGAATCGCCCCGCAAACACGGTGCTGCGCACGATTTCTGGCGTACGTGTCTACAAGGGAATTCGCCCTTGTCCCGAATGTAAATAGCGTTCTGCCCCCGTAGCTCAATGGACAGAGCACCGGCCTTCTAAGCCGTAGGTTGTGCGTTCGAGTCGCACCGGGGGCGCCTGGATATTGGGGCAATGAACCTGCCAAAGTGGCAGGTTTTTTCTTAACGCCTATGCGAGTTGAGGCCGGAACGCCCGAAACAATAATTCACCGCCTATGCGGGTTGATCCAACCAGATACCAGGTCTCGGATCACCCATTTGGTTACGATATTGACTCGAAGTTTATAAGCTGATATTCTTTTTAAGCATTGACCCTATACA
>JABGRQ010000049.1:0-7821 GCA_018648225.1 Chloroflexota bacterium | reverse complement strand
GGCGTTAGTCTGAGCAGTTACTAATTATTTGGGAATAAGAGGTGTAGAACCACAAGAATTTTTTTTTGGGCACTATTCAAAATGAGAACAGGGCGAACAAATGCAAGAAACAGTATTTGCTATTGATTGTGGGGCAACTAACTGGCGGTTATATCGAGTATCTTACAAAAGAGATGGCCCCAATGTACAAATGCTTGGGGAGCCACAGCCTTCGCCGCTGACAAGCTTTGTCAACCGCAGGCTTCCAGCTATTATCTTGCTCGACCCGGAGGGGGCAAAACTTGAAGGTTATGGAGATTTTGTAAAACAACAGATTGAAGATGAAAAAATTAGGGGACGGATTCGGGAATATTTCAAACCTTGTATCGGTGCGCATTTAGAAATTGAACCGCTTGCTCATCAAAAACGTTTCACGCACGAACAAGCTCTGCAATACACAAAACTGTTATTGCGAGCTGTGCTGCTGCAATTGCAGCAAGAGAAATGGCGTGGTGGAACGTTCGACGAGAGAGTACACTTTACCTTTACATTCCCGGTTCATTGGCGCTATGACCATGACGGCTTCATTCTTCAAGAATTTCGGCAAACCGTTCAGAACTGTATGCCTAAAGAATTGCGTAGCCAGATTAGATTCATCAGTGAGCCTGAGAGCGCCATGCTCAGCTTGCACCGACAGGGCCTGCTGGCGGATTCGGATAAAAAAGGGGTTACGCTAATTGCAGATGTGGGTGGTAGTACGACAGACTTGATCGCTGGACAGGTCAACCCTCACACCGGTGATCTGGAATACGCCCGTCGGTACGGCGAGCCTCATGGCGGTGGCCTGTATGATGCTGAATTGGCAAAGCACTATGCCGATCAACTTAAAATCCCATCCTCGGCGCTGACTGATGATCCTTCTGCGATGATCACCTTGCGAGATTACAGCCGCCAGCTTAAAGAAGCTCTCAGTCGCCAGCTATTGCGGCCGGGAGAATCGTTGCATACCCCGAAGCGGACAATTACATTAGTGATGAGCAATGGTGAGGCTTTCCGTCGGGTAGCCCGCCTAGACGAACCCATATTTCTGGGGATTACCCGCCATCTGATTGCAGATTTTGAATATCTAATAGAAAATGGGATGCAAGCCATGGGCTTGAAAAATGGGGATGTTGGCCAAGTCATCCTTGTGGGTGGTGGATCTCAGCTCTTCACGATAGTGCGCCACCTGAGGAAGCGTTTCGGCGATGATGTTGTGATTCTCTCAGATAACCCGGACGAGAACGTGGTTCATGGGACCGCTTTGGAATATGGCAAATCGTTCGAGACCCATACCCAGCGGATTCTGTTTTCTCATCAACAGGAAATAGAGGGAGTGCCATCGCAAGATGTTGAATGGCAATTCGTGACCAACACCGGCAGATCTCATTCCCTTCTGGATGGGGCTACAACCCTTGGCAGAAAACGCGACAATCATATCTGGCTGAAAGATGATTTAGTATCACGCTTCCATGCAGAGGTGAATGCCAATACTGAGGAGATTGCTATCACAGACATGGGTAGCACAAACGGCACATTCATTAACGGTAAACGCATCAAGCCAAATCAGGTTTATCCCTTAATTCCAGGGGATAAAATCAAGATTGGCGGTACAGAATTCACCTGCACACGCAGCGCAACAATCCTGCGAAAGTGACGCGAATGAAATATGGTTGAAGAAGAAATCACCACATCCCTGCAAACTGAGATTGAACCGTTAGAGATCATGTCAACTGAGATGCTGATGACTGCGGGCGATGTCATCTCGCGGGCATTGCTTTTTACCTTGAGCCGCAATTATCTCGATGGTCCCATTTTCGGTGCAGATTACGTTCGATTGCTGAACATTGACATCAGCGAGCAGCCTGATGTAGCCTTTCTGCATCTGGAACAAGTTGGTCAGCCGGTTACCGAAGATTTCTCCCATTATATGACCGCTATCCAGACTACCCTGGCGGCTTCCCATGATCCGCGCTATGCCATGTTATTTATTATTAGTAGCGATGGCGAACAAAACGATATATTTATCGGTCTTAAGGCGCAAACTCCCGGCGCTCATCCCAGTCTGTTTGCAGAGCAGTTGGGGCAGTTTTTATGCTCCAATTGGCCGGGGACGCGCGTAAAATTGATTGATGATTATAGTCAGATCGTCAAACAGGTGCATGTTCCCTTGAGTACTTATCGTTACGCGCGTGCCTTTACTGGCATCCCCTCGCCAAAAGGAGAAACCACTCAAGGGTACCCTCAAAGCCTTGACCAATTTATGCGCGGCCTGCGCGGCAAACCTTACCTGTACATGGTTGTTGCCGAACCGATGACCGAATTCACCGTGGATGAGGTCATTTCGAATTGTCGCAGCCTTTCGGGTCAGGTGCACGCCTTTGCCAGGGCCACCATCCAGCGCAGCGCCAGCGAGAGCGCCTCGCTGAGTACCGCCCGCGGGGAAAGCGAAACCAGCTCTACGACTACCACGCGCGGCACCTCGACAACCGAGACAGAAGGGATCAGCAAAGGTGCCATTGGCACGGTGTTAGATAAATCCAGCGGGCCGGGGAAAGCTGTCAAGGGCGCAGGGATGGCTGCGGCTGCTGCGGCGATAGGTATTCCTGCCATGGGGATGCCGGGAGGGGGGATGCTGTTTCAGGGAATGTTGGGGATGTTCGGTCAACTGCTGCCTTCGTCTTCTACCTCCCAGGCGACTGGAGAGACAGAATCCGTGGGGGAGACCGCCGGAATTTCGACGACCCTCACTGCCACAGAAGGCACTACCACCGGCGAATCGCTTTCTTTTGGGCGTGAATATCTCAACAAGCATGCTGAAGCCTGTGAACAACTTCTCGAAGAAACCGTCACCCGGTTCCAGGTGGCGCGCGGTAAAGGCTGTTGGAATGTGGGCGTTTACCTGCTCAGCAATCAGGCCGAAACGGTCGCCCAGGGGCAGGCTCAGTTGAAAGCCCTGGTCAGCGGGGAGAAGAGCGCCTTCGAGCCAGTGCGTATCCACGATTTGAGCCAGGTTTGGAACGAAGAAGTTCAGGTCTCATTAGATTCATTCCAGCATCCAGCTTTGCGGTTGTTTGCCCCCTCTACAGAAGACCAACTCAGCCATCCCCTCGGTCCAATTTACGAGGGACTGACAACACCTTTGAATACCGATGAGCTTTCCTTGTTCGTCAACCTGCCCCTGCGGGAAACACCCGGCTTGCCGGTGCAGCCTACGGCCTACTTTAGTTTGAACCCTCCCAAACCACATGACTCTGAAAACGCCCTTGATTTGGGCAATTTACTGGAAGGGGGTGAAGCTGTTGGCAAGCTCAAATACTCGGTTGATCTCAATACACTCACCCGGCATGTCTTTGTTACCGGCATCACCGGCAGCGGTAAATCCAACACCTGCCGCAGGCTGCTCTCAGAGATGATGCAGCGCGGCGTCAATTTTATGGTCATCGAACCGGCTAAGGACGAGTATGTGCAGATGGCCCTGGCGTATAACCAGGCTGGCACTTTCGATCGCGAGATTGCTGTCTATATGCCGGGGCGACAAGAGTGGGGCGGCCAAAAGCTAGAGCCATTACGCCTGAATCCTTTCGATGTGGTACGCCTGCCCGGGGCGCTGGTACAGGTTACGCCACACCTGGATCGGTTGAAATCGATCTTCAATGCCAGCTTCCCCATGCAGGAGATCTTGCCGGTGATCCTGGAAGAGGCCCTTGTGGAACTCTACGATAGCCAGGGCTGGCTAGATGATGAGTTGCCCCCCGATGGCATTGCCTGCCCAACCCTGGAGCAGCTTTACGATGGCGTTACCGACCTGGTGCGCGCCAAGGGCTATGAGCAGCGCATCACGGATAATATTATCGCCGCCTTGCGCACGCGTATCGGCAGCCTGCTGCGCGGCTGGAAGCGGCGCCTCTTCAACCATGCCGTCTCGACTCCCTGGAGCGAGCTTTTCGACCGCCCAGTAGTGGTCAACTTGCAGCAAATGGGCGATGACGCCGATAAGTGCTTTACCATGGCGCTGCTGTTGAACTTCATGTACGAATACCGTCAGGCGCAGCACGAGAGCCTCGGTTCCCCGGAGTCAAGCGATTTGCAGCATCTGGCGATTTTCGAGGAAGCTCACCGCGTACTGCGCGCCGCTCCACAACATTTCATGGGTGCTAATCCGCAGGCGAAGATGGGCGAGATGTTCGCTGACATCCTGGCCGAGATTCGCGCTTATGGACAGGGGCTGGCGATCATTGACCAGGTGCCTGCCAAGCTGGTGCCGGATGCGCTCAAAAACACTAATCTGAAGATCATCCACCGTCTGGTGGCCGTGGATGACCGCGAGGCTATGGCCGGCACGCTGGCGCTGAAACCCGATCAGGCCGAGGTCATCGCCCGTTTGAAAGTCGGCCAGGCGATTGTGGCGGGGATACAGGATGATATGGCTTCGTGGGTCAAAATTCATTATACGCCTATGCCGCAAGTGAAGAGGAAAAAATAAAGCGTGAGGCGTGAAACATAAGGAGTAAAACGTTAAGTAGGAGGCAATAGTGATGAAGTGTCCTAACTGTAACGGCGAAGTACCCGAAGGCAAGCGTTTTTGCGGTCATTGCGGGCAGCCCCTGGTTCCTCCAGGCTTTGACGACGATGCCCCAACCAGGCTGGCGGATGAATTGGATGAGGTGCAAAAGGAACCACAGGAGCCCAAGCAGAAGGTACAGACCTGCCCAGCCTGCGGCATTCAATACCCGCCCAAGGCGCGCTTCTGCAATGGTTGCGGCACAAGTTTGACGGGAATTGCCAGGTCGGTGGCCCCCGCGCCGGTAGCGACAAGGGCGAAACGCCCGCTGCCAGGTTGGGTCCTGCCCATCATGTTTGGTTTCGGATCCGTGGCCGTTCTGGCGGTGGTTATTTTTATCTTCGTTTTGGTTTTCTTTACTCCAGGTGAGGCTGAACCGCATCCCACTCCGGCATCCATAGCGGCGGTGGTGACCGACACCCGCTCTGCGACCCAAACGGCTCCTGCCTCTGCCCCTTGTGACCGGGCAGCTTTCATCCACGATGTGACTATTCCAGATGACGCCGCTATAGCCCCTGGAGACATCTTCACCAAAACCTGGCGCTTGGAAAATGCCGGCTCCTGTACCTGGACTTCAGCGTACAGCTTGGTGTTCGATCATGGTGATGTTATGGGCGGCCCTGAATCCGCTCAATCCACTACAGAAACAATCGCTCCGGGCCAAACCGTGGACATCTCCGTCGATTTGATCGCCCCAACGGCACCGGGCACATATCAGGGATTTTGGAAATTACGTAACCCGGACGGCGAAGCCTTCGGCCTGACTGATGATGGCAGCATGGCCTTTTGGGTGAAAATCCGGGTGGAGGCGGCACAACCCCAACAGACCCCTTATGGCGGAGGTGGGCAAATTGTATTCGAGTCGACACGGGGTGATAGCAACGATATATTCGTGATGGACTATGACGGCAATAATATTACACAACTAACCCAGAATAACGTCTACGATGGTTCTCCTGATTGGTGGCTGGGAGGTACCCGTATTGTCTTTTATTCAGAGCGCGACGGCGATTATGGCCAGTATGCTATGGATGTTGATGGCGGCAACGTTGTCCGATTCGACTACAGTGGATCATGGTCTCCAGACGGGAACCGGATTGCCTTTGCATCCAACCGAGACGGTGACAGCGAGATATTTTTGATTGACTCTGAAGGCAATAACGAAATTCAGCTTACCGATAATTCTGCTCGGGATTGGAACCCGTTGTGGTCACCTGATGGTACTCGAATAGTATTCGAGTCAATCCGCAATGGCGGTTTTGAACTCTATTTAATGGATTCAGATGGAGCAAATGTTATTCAACTTACCAATAATGGCTATTATGATTATGACGCCGATTGGTCTCCTAATGGGACACGAATAGCTTTTGTTTCAACGCGTGACGGTGATGAAGAAATCTATGTAATGAACGTCGATGGTAGCAATGTTGTTCAGCTTACCCATAACGATGTTAGTGATGGATATCCAAGCTGGTCGCCAGATGGAACGAAAATTGCCTTTTCTTCCATTTATCGAGGATATGACCAGATATTTATCATAGATGTTGAAACCGGTGAAACCATACAAGTGACTTACAACGATCCGGACTACGGTCATAATTTTGCCCCTAGTTGGTCACCATGATAGGAGAGTCAAGTGAAATGTCCTAACTGTAACGGAGAAGTCCCGGAAGGCAAACGTTTTTGCGGTCACTGCGGGCAACGATTAGTGCCCATTGAGCCGCGGCCGATGACTGCTGATTTTGATGATGATGCCCCCACCATGCTGGCAGATGAATTGGAAGAAGTACCCAAAGAGCCAGAGACGCCCGAGCAAGAGATGCGGATATGTCCCGCTTGTGGCGCTCAAAACCGTCATGATGCGAGATATTGTGATAAGTGTGGTGTAGGTATACACAAAGTTGAGGCAGCTCAAGACTTACAAGCCAGGCTAATCGATCAAAAAGAGCGAATCAAGAATGTAAGCCTGGCCGGCCCTAACGACGCCAACGCCAGACTTGATCCTGTTCTGCAAATATGGAACCTCAGGCCGGCATGGCAACCCGTGGTGTTAATAGGTATTGGTATAGCTATGATCACTGCAATTAATATCTATTTATTTAATCCCTTGTATGGAGTTTTGAATGTTGGTTATGACACTGGCATGTTCTCTCGTGATGTCATTGGAGGTATCTTAAGTGGCTTAATCGTTGGGGTAATACTTCGATGGATAAATCAAGCCATATCTTGGAAGAATATAACAGTTATTGCGGTTGGATGGGGTATCGCCGGGTTGATTGGCTATATTCTTTATAATGTTTATCTAACGACATCGATTGGCAATTATTATGTGCATATGATTGTCGAAGGAGCCATTGGTGGCCTCATAATTAGTGAGGTGCTGAGAAGGAAACAGCCTCCAATCGGACGACAGCCGGCAATCATCATTGCCATAGGATGGGCCATGGTAACCGCGGGGCCTTCATATTTATTTTATTCAGTTCCTGGTGTAATGGAAGTGCTATTTGATTCTGTTGGCCAAAATTCTTCGATATTTTTCATTGAAGGTGTGTTTGGCGCAATCGGTGGTTGGGTAATGTTTTGGCAGCTCAAACGGGGATACCAGCAGTAGGTGTAGGAGAATACTATGCAATGTCCAAACTGTAATGGAGAAGTCCCGGAAGGGAAACAATATTGCGGCCACTGCGGGGGTCGTCTGGTCATCGAATTCGATGACGACGCCCCGACTATGTTTGCCGACGAAGTTAAAGATACTGCTGTAGAGCTGCTCACTTGCCATTCTTGTGGGGCGGAGCCTCCCGCGGGTTCGCGTTTTTGCAATATTTGTGGCGCGCACCTGGAAATAGTGCAACCCGCAGGGCCATGTTCATCCTGTGGCGCGACCGTTCCGGCCGGGTCGCACTTTTGCAACACCTGCGGCACCGGTCTCAGCCCGACGCCTGTGCAGACCGCCGTACCTGCAACGGGGCCATCTTTGAACGCAACTCATCAGGTTACCGAGCGGCCGCGGCTTGCCACAGCCATCGCCTGGATCAATATCCTCACTGGCATAGACGGGCTGGGCATCGCCGCCGGGGTGGGGCTGCTGCAAGGGAAGCCGTGGGGCTGGTGGTTGGGGGTGGTGCGCGCCTCCCTGTGGTTACTGTTTTTATATTTCACCTATGGAGTATAGCGATTATGGATAGCCTAGCAGTTTGTCGGAGAGCGATCCGAGATAGCGAAATCGGTGATAGACTTTT
>JABGRQ010000048.1 GCA_018648225.1 Chloroflexota bacterium | reverse complement strand
ACAAATTTGCAGCCAATTGGCTCTTTCTGATTCTTAAAGTGCAAGGTTAGTAAATCAATCTATGGATATTGAAACCGTCCTTCAAATGGCGGTGCGCGAACTCGGACAGTTAGCGGGCGTTACCGAAGCCTCTGTCCAGCTTTTACCTGAAGAGTAAAGGAGCTGTAATTATGAATATCGAACAATGCACCTGGCGAAAAGACAAAGGCTGGGTTTCTCAGCCCCCTGGAAAACTCAAAAAAGCTCAATGGGTGTTGACCTTTGGTTCGCGCGAAATTTTGCAAGAACCCGATCATATTCTCAACATTCGAAAAACCTATCCCCAGGCGCTCATTATAGGCTGCTCAACCGCGGGCGAAATCAGCGGGACACGCGTTTTTGATGATTCATTGGTCATTACTGCGGTCGAATTTGAGCACACCACCGTCAAAGGCGTCCAGGTCAGCCTGAATGATGTCAATATGGACAGCTATAAGGCTGGCGAAAGACTCGCCCAAGACCTGGAGAGTGAAAACCTGGTACATGTTTTCATCATTTCAGAAGGCACCCATACCAACGGCAGCGAATTAGTGCGCGGGCTTACCAGGCACTTGCCCAAAAACGTTGCCGTTACAGGCGGGCTGGCCGGAGATGGCGCCCGTTTTGAAGAAACCATTGTCTTTTTCAACAGTGGCCCCTCTGCCGATACAATTGCCGCGATCGGCTTCTATGGCGATCGCCTGCGCATCGGTTATGGTTCAATGGGCGGGTGGGACCCCTTTGGCCCCGAACGCATCATTACCCGCTCGGAGGGTAATGTCCTCTTCGAGCTAGATGACCGCTCAGCCCTCGATCTCTACAAACAATACTTGGGCGAACACGCTCAAGCGCTCCCCTCCAGCGCGCTGCTCTTCCCGCTCAGCATTCGCACACAAGACAACCCCGATCAACTGGTGCGCACCATTCTGGCCGTTGACGACGAACAAGGCAGTATGACCTTCGCCGGTGATGTTCCCGAAGGCGCATACGCTCGTTTCATGAAGGCCAATTTCGACCGTCTGGTAGATGGCGCCTTTGGCGCGGCAAAAACCAGCCTTGAAGTCTCCGGCGACCATTCGCCAGATTTGGCCATCCTGATCAGTTGTGTTGGCCGGAAACTTGTCCTGAAGCAAATGGTGGAAGATGAAGTGGAAAGCGTGCGTGAAGTTTTGGGTGAGCAAACCATCCTGACAGGATTCTACTCCTATGGGGAAATCTGCCCCACAGCCCCCAACGTCAATTGCGATCTTCACAACCAGACCATGACAATCACGACCATCTCGGAGCGATAAACTGTGCACCGCTTACTTCAACGTCAGCTAAAACGCTATATCGATTCAGCCGATGTGCCGCAAGAATGGCGGGCATTCATCGACGCAATTGATGCAGCCTACCAGCAGACCGATGACGACCGCGCTTTGCTGGAGCGTTCTCTGGAACTGACCTCCCAAGAACTCCTGGATCGCAACGAACAGCTCCGGCAACGGCGTGAAGAACTAGAAAAAATGGTACAAGAACGTACTGCCGAACTCGAATACCGTACAATCCAGCTCCAAACCGCGGCTGAAGTGGCGCGTGATGCAACCACTGTGCGCAATCTTGACGAATTGCTTAATCGCACCGTCGTTTTAGTGCGTGAGCGCTTTGGCTTTTACCATACCGCGATCTATCTTGCCGACGATCGTAATCGTTTTGCGTTGTTGATGGCGGCTACCGGAAAAGCTGGTCAGCAAATGCTGGCGGGGGAATTCAAACATAAGCTGGATGAGTCGAACCTGGTTGGACGCGTGATCCAAACGGGTGAAGCCTATCTTAACCTGGAGATGGATGATACCACCGAAGGACCATCTACCCCCCTGCTGCCTGAGACACAATCTGAGCTAATTTTGCCATTGCGTGTTGCTGATAAGGTAATCGGCGTATTGGATGCACATAGCCGCGAAGCAAATGCGTTCAACCCAGAAATTCGCTCGGTGCTGCAAATTTTAGCCGATCAGCTTGCCACCGCAATTTCAAATACCCGCCAACTGACAGAAACAGAGCAAACACTGCGCCAGTTAGAAATTGCCACCGGTCAATATACCAAAGAAGCCTGGCACGATGTTTCCCAACGCAACAAAGGCGCACAAGGCTACCGTTATCGCGGCGTGGGCGTTGAACCCTTGGGCGATACTGATTATGAGAATTCATCAGAACCTGCTCTAGAACCAATCGGCACGCAATTGTCTGTGCCTATTCGCCTGCGAGAGCAAATCATCGGCAACTTTAGCCTGCATGTCGAACGCGATGAGATGCTCCCCGAAACCACCACCCTGGCCGAATCAGTAGCTGAACGCATGGCGTTGGCGCTGGAAAGCGCCCGCCTGCTCGAAGACAGCCAACGCCGCGCTGAGCAAGAACGCCTGATCGCCAGAATTACTACACGAATGCGCGAAAGCCTCGAAGTTGACCGCGTCCTCGGAACAGCTATACAGGAAATCAGCCAGGCATTTGGTGACGCGGCTATTGAAATTCAACTTGACCCAGATACCATACACGATTCTTGACCGGGATAAAAGTATTCAAGGATAACCGGAGCATGACAGACCAACAAGTTCACCCACCATCACAACATACATCACAAAAAGAGCTGAGAACCTGGCAGACTCAATTGGTGCGCGGCGCATTACGTGCCCTGGTAGTGATTGGCGTTTTCGCAGCCATTGCTACGGCTGTAAACGCGTATACAAATCAAGTTTTTTGGCCGATCTATTTTTCCTTCGGCCTGTTGTTATTTATGGCGGTGATCGGGTTTGGCCCCAACATACCCTATACCGTCCAAAGTAGCGCGCTGTTGATTGTTTTATACTTCATAGGATTGGTGAATTTGATCTCGGTTGGTCCTTCCAGTGAAAGCGGAGGGTATTTCATCACCCTGGTTTTCGCAGCCGGATTGCTATACAGTAGAAGAAGTAGCATCACTTTTCTCATCATCAGTTCTTTAACTTTTATCGCCTTTGGCGCTCTGGTTGTATCAGGGCGCGCTTCACCACTCATCCCTACCGATATAACTAACCTGACAGGCTGGGTACGCCATATCGTAAACCTGATTATGTTGGGAAGTGTCATCGTGGCTTCACTGGGGTATCTCATGCCTCGGGTAGCCACCACAATTGAGCAAAGCCGCGCCGCCGCGCGAGAGCTTGAGGCTCAACGCGATATTCTTGAAGAGCAGGTCGTGAGTCGCACGGCTGACCTTGAACATAAAAACTCTCAATTAGTGGCTGCCACCCAGGTGATCCGTTTGGCTTCCCAAATACAAAGCGCTGATGATCTAATTAGTGGAATCGTCCATATCATTTCTGAAGAATTCAAGTTCTACCACTGCGGAATATTCATTCTAGATGAGCAAAGGAAATTTGCTATTTTGGAAGCGGCATCGTCCGCTGAAGGTATGCAAGCGCTTGACAATAACTTCCAGCTTGAGCTTGGGCAAGCCAATATCACTCAACCCATTGTAGAAAGAGGCCACGCCCAAATTTATGTGGGGGCCAATTCAAGTTCTGCCGCGCTGAACCACCTTGAATTACCCGAAATCCTGTCAGCAATTGCATTACCCCTGCGAGCGGGAAAAGAGATTTTGGGAATATTGGACATACAATGCCGCGAGCCTAATGCACTTATGCCCGAAGATATCCCCGTTTTGCAAACTCTCGCCGATCAAATTGCTCTGGCAATGGCGAATACTCGCCTCGTACAACAACTTGAAAAGAGTCTTCAGGCCGAACGCTCCGCACGCGGAGAACTCACCAGCAGCGCGTGGCGTGATTTCATCCAATCTCACCAAGAGCAAACCCGAAAATCTTTGGATCCACAAGGTATTTTAACTACACACAGCGAAAAGGATATTCTGTCCATTCCAATACGCGTGCGCGGCAGAAGCATTGGACAAATACGCGCGGCAAAGCCATCGGGGCAAAGTGCTTGGTCTCCATCCGAACGCGCAATCCTGCAAACCTTGATCGATCAATTGGGCGTTGCCCTCGATAGCGCCCGCCTGTACGAAGAAACACAACAAAAAGCCCAGCAAGAAGAACTAATCGGTGAAGCGACAACCCGCATGCGGGAAACACTGGACCTAGAAACCGTACTCAAAACGGCTGCACAAGAATTACGCCAGGCGCTCGAACTGGCCGAGGTAGAAGTCCATCTGGGCAGCCACCCTGCTGCCGAATAGCTTGCAAACCAATAACACCGGAGGAAAATATGCCCCGCTTCTATCATGTGATTATTTTTATCTTCTTCGTAATTCTTACGACAGCCTGCACGCCACAGCCGGAAGAAATTGCGGTACCCACGGCTGCAGCATCGGACGATTTTACGTTTGGGTTAATTCTGGTTGGTCCCAGCAACGACCACGGATGGAGTGAAGCGCATTATAACGGTGGTCTCTATATTGAACAAAATATGCCAAACAGTAAAATGTTGCTCTCCGAAAATCTAAACCCGAACGCGCGCCCGGAGGCCACCTTGCAAGGTGAAGTAAAAAAAATGATCGATAATGGGGCACAACTTATCTTTATCACCTCAGACGATTTTTCGGCTGAAACCCTGATTGTTGCCCGAAAATACTCTCAAATATATTTTGTGCACATCTCTGGAGACCACGCCTTACAAGGCGCAAGCCCTGTTAATTTATCGAATTATATGGGCAAAATGATCTACGGCAAAATGATCGCCGGATGTGCTGCCGCACTGGCTACCGAGAATAATGCCATTGGTTATGTAGGCCCGTTGATTAATAGCGAAACCCTGCGTCTCGCCAACGCTTCATATTTAGGGGCAAAGTATTGTTTTGATAATTACAGGGATACTGAAGCTGAATCATTACGTTTCCGCGTTGAATGGATAGGTTTCTGGTTTCATGTGCCCGGTGTAACTGCCGACCCCACCGAAATTACCAACTCGCTGCTTGATGATGGCTTCGATGTTATTCTTTCTGGCATTGATACCATTGAACCTTCTACAACAACAGCCGAACGCGCCGCACAGGGTGAGAATGTTTACACAGTGCCCTACGATTACGAAAATGCCTGTCAGAGTGTAAACGAAATTTGCCTGGGTGTACCCTACTACAACTGGGGTCCCGGATACCTGCAATTTGCTGAGGCAGTTTCCTATCATGCCTGGAAACATACCTGGGTTTGGGCCGAACCCGATTGGGCAGATCTCAACAATCCAGATACCAGCCCGGTTGGATTTGCGACGGGGGCAGCACTCACCCCTGAGCAACAGGAACAACTCGATCAATTTATCGCCGGTCTGGGCAATGGCAGCATCAATTTATTCCGGGGGCCACTCAATCTGCAAGATGGGAGTATATATCTCCGGGCAGGGGAAACTGCAAGCGATGAACAAATCTGGAATATGCCGCAACTTCTCAAAGGCATGGAGGGACTCAGCGAATAGGGTAAACCTATGGAACATACCCCGCAACTTCATCCACGAAGGCGCTCTATCCGTCGTCAACTCTTGTTTGGTGGTCTGAGCATTAGTTTGTTGCTGATCGCAGCCAGCGCGATGATTTTTTTACAGGTCAATCGGCTCTCAACCGCCGCGGCTGATTTCCAAAGCGCCAATGCTCAAGCCAAAGCAGCCCTGAGGGCCGAACAAGCCAGCACAAAGCTAATTGCAGTTGTAAGCCAGCTATTGCCTTTAGAAGATGCCGATCTCTTCAATGCGAGTATCAGTGAAACACTGGATGATCTTAATGTCAGCCGGACAACGCTGCAACAATTTACCCAGCTCCCCATGAATTCATCTGAGACGGAAGTTGAAGATGCCCTTGCCACTATCAATAACCTCATCGGCATTGCCGAAACCATGCTGAATCAGGCCAATCATGCGCAGTGGCCAAGCGCGCAATTGCGCATGGGCATTTTGATCCGAGATCAACAAAAATTCTCAAATCAAATCACGGCCCTGGTTGAGCAAACCCAGATCACCGAGCAAAAAGCCTCCGATCTACTTGCGTCGGCGCGGCAAGCTGTGATTGTATATCCAACATTGGCGCTCATCATCTCGATTGTGCTCACCTTGCTTCTGGCGTTACAAACAAACCGCAATATTGCCCAACCGATTGAAAAACTCACCAACGCGGCCAGCAAAATTGCCATGGGGGCACTCGATCAGCGTGTTGAAATTACGCGCGAAGATGAATTTGGACAATTGGGCAATGCTTTCAATGTCATGGCCCAACAAATTCAAACCTCCCAGGCAGAGCTAGAGCAGCGCGTCGCTGCGCGCACGCTCGATCTGGAATTGCGGGCACGTCAGTTGCAGGCGGCTGCCGAAGTTGGGCAAGCTGCCACAACCATCCGCGATATTAACGACCTGTTCTCTCAAGTGACCCACCTTATCAGTGAGCGCTTCGATTTCTATCACGCGGGTATCTTCCTGCTGGATTCAACCGGAGAATACGCGGTGTTACAGGCAGCCAATAGCGAAGGTGGGCAGCGCATGTTGGCGCGCAACCACCAGCTAAAGGTCTCCGAAACCAGCATTGTTGGCTATGCAACGGCCCAACGCCAACCACGCATTGCGCTGGATGTTGGGCGCGATGCCGTATATTTTGACAATCCCGATATGCCTGAAACCCGTTCCGAAATGGCCTTACCACTCATGGTGGGTGGTAAATTGCTGGGGGCATTGGATGTGCAAAGCAAACGCTCCGCGGCTTTCTCCGATGAAGATATTGTTGTACTCCAGGTGTTGGCAAATCAGCTTGCGATTGCGATTGAAAATGCGCGCCTGTTCACTGAAAACCAGGAAACATTGGAAACTGCCCGCCGGGCTTATACCACACTCAGCCAGGAATCGTGGCAAGAATTCCTCAGAACACAACCACAACTGGGTTTTCTGGCTACCTCCCAACAGAGTGTCAATGTCTCCAAGAAACCGTGGACAGGTGAGATGATTGAAGCCGCCCAGAGCGGTCGCAATGTTCGCCTGGATGAGCGCACACTGGCGATCCCTATTGTGTTGCGCGGCCACACGTTGGGCGTAGTGCGTCTCAAAAAAGATGCCGCCGCTCCCCCCTGGAATACGGATGAAATCAACCTTATGGATGCATTGATTGACCAACTCGAATTCGCGCTCGAAAATGCGCGTTCACACCGTGATGCGCAACAACGCGCCGCGCGCGAGAGTTTGGTAACCGAAATCACTACAAAAATCCGCTCTACTAACAATCCTCAAGAAATGCTCGAAATCGCCATCAGTGAATTACGTGAAGCGCTTCAGGCCAAACGAGCACAAATTATGCTACAGGAAAACTAGCCGCGCGGATGACAAATATCATTGCTATAGCCAGCGAAAAAGGTGGTGTATCGAAAACGACAACAGCGGTTTCGATCGGCGGCGCGTTGGTGAAATCCGGGCGGGAAGTGCTGCTAATAGACCTGGACCCCCAGGCCAGCCTCACCCTGGCATTAGGCACACCACCGCATACCATCCGCCATTCGACAGCGGATATGCTATTTACTGCTACAACACCGATAGGCCTCAGCCGCGAAACCAGCATCGCAGGGCTTGATCTGATCCCATCCAATGCCGAGTTAATCATGGCCGAACGTTTTTTGCCGATCCGGAAGGATTATAAAAACATCCTGAAGAATCTGCTCGCAAATATTCAACTCTATGACACCATCATCCTCGATTGCCCACCCGCTCTGGGCGCAATCACTCACAATGCACTGGTAGCGGCAAATCTATTGGTAATCCCCACACTGCCTGAATACCTGTCGGTATATACCTTACGAAATATGTTGAGCATCGTACGTTCGATCCGCATGAAAGATAACCCCAAATTGAATTATCGCATTCTTATCAGTATGTTCGATCAACGCATTGGTTCACATATCAGCATTAGCAAACAATTGCGCACAACCTTCAAACAAGCAGTATGCAATACAATTATCCAGGTTGATACCCGCCTGCGAGATAGCACTGTTGCCGGTATCCCCATCACACACTTTGCCGCCAACACTCGCAGCGCAAAAGAATATCGCGCCCTGGCTCAGGAGTTAACCCAAAATGTCTGATCCGAATAACCTCAGCAAGCGGCTCAATGACTTGTTTTCAGATCTGATACCCGAAGATATTCCCCTGCCCATTGAGGCCGAAACCATTCTCGGCTGGATTTGGGAATGTGATGCGTATGGACGCTATCTGACCTGCAGCCCGGAAGTGGAACAAGCCCTGGGGGTTGATCCTGCTGACTTTATTGGCGAATCATTGACAACTTTCCAGTTGACCGGAGAAACCCCGAGCGGATTCCAGTCTCAATTAGAACAGCACCCCACCCAGGGTGAATTTAGCGTCATCTATCACAATCCACACGGGAAAAAAATCCCCGCCCGCATTCATTACTTCAGCACCTCCAATGAAAAAGGGCAATTCAACGGCTGGCGCGGCTTTACTCAAATTTTGCAAGATGATTCAACCGCGGCAGCGAACACCGCGCCTCAATTTTCGCTAACGGATGGGATTGCCATCGAAGATAACCAACGCACTAACGTATCTTCTCCCTACTCAATCGCCGGGCAACAAAGCTGGGATACACGCCAAACCGTGGTTCATAGCACCACCCAAGATTCGCCTGCCACACTCGCGGTTCCCTTTCAGCTAAAAAATAGCCTGGGATTGCTGGAGATTATTGACGATACACCCGCCCGCGACTGGAGCGAAGATGAGCGGCTGCTGGCACAGGAGGTTGCCTACCAGCTCTCCCTGGCGCTGGAAAATGCGCAGCTTTTCGAAGCCGAACAACGCCGCGCCCGTGAGATGTCCACTCTGCATGAGATTTCGATTGAACTGGCACAGCAACAGCTTGATCTGAATGCCGTACTCGATATTATCACGCGCCGGGCAATGGAACTGCTCGATGCCGATGGCGGTGGGCTATGGGTATGGGATGAGGCTACAAAAGAGCTCGTATTGGCGCTGACCTATCAGGTTGACGATGTGCAAATGGGAGGGCGGCGATTGAAATCTGGCGAAGGGCTCAGCGGACGGGCATATGCTGAAAAACAACTCCAGGTTGTGGATAATTACCTGGCATGGTCGGGGCAAGCCACTTCATTTGCGGATGCTCCTTTCCACGCTGCGCTGGCCGCCCCAATGATCTGGCAAAATCAGGTTTCGGGCGTGCTCACACTTACCCGCAGCCAGGCCAACCGGCCCTTTGAAGAGAGCGCTCACAACCTGGCGCAACTTTTGGCCGGTCAGGCCGCCGCCATGCTGCGTAATGCCAGCCTGTTTGATGAAATTCAGTTACGTGTAAGAGATCTGACTACAATTTCATCAGTCAGCCAATCGATCGCCAGCGCCCCCCTGGTGCTTGAAGAACTCGCCGGGATTATTGTGCGGCAATTTATTTCATCCATGAGGGTTTCGGAGGCTTCGATTTCGCTGCTCACAGATCCCGAAACACTCACCGTCGTGTCTGATTACTATGTCGGCGATTCGGACGAAATTACACCCTTTGCCGCCGGCACACCTACATATTTAAGTGACTTCCCCGCCACGGCTGAAGTCCTCCGCTCACAAAAACCTTTAATTATTCACGCCAGCGACGAAAATGCAGACCCGC
Source organism: Chloroflexota bacterium (assembly GCA_018648225.1). Lineage (NCBI taxonomy): Bacteria > Bacillati > Chloroflexota > Chloroflexota bacterium. The sequence continues at coordinate 15,440 of JABGRQ010000048.1, read as the reverse complement.
ACGAATTGGCTTATATGCGCGCCCATGATTGCCTCTCACTGATCATTCTGCCAATCGTGTTAAAAGGGGAAAGCATTGGCGTGATTGAACTGGAAACTTATGAAAAAGAGCGTGACTTAACACCCCAGGAACTGGAGCTCGCGCTGACACTGGCTACGCAGGCAGCGGTGGCCTTCGACAACTCGCGCCTGTACGAAGAAGCACAACAGCGCGCCCGCGAACTAAGCCGCCTGCACAAAGCCAGCCAGGATATCAGCGCCGAGTTGGACCTCGAACGTCTCAGCGAACAATTGGTGGCAATGGTGAATGATCTGGTGCCGGTAGATTACAGCGGATTGCTGATTTTACACCCTGATCCTTCGCAGCCCCCATTCTTTAAGGTTACGGGTGTCGATCTTGAACGTTTCCATCTCAGCGGGATGCCAGAGGGCAAGGGGGTTCTCTCGGCGATTCTCGAAGGCGAAACCGTGCTGCTGGATGATGTTAGCCAGCACCCGCGTTCGATTGGTTTACCGCCCGCCCATTTCCCCCTCAAACGGTTGATGGGCACACCATTAATGTTCAAAGGCGAATTGCGCGGCATTCTCCTGGCCGGACGCTCCCCGGAAAGCAATCGTTTTACCGAGGCCGATCTATCCCTCTTCCAGGCGTTTGCCACCACCGCAGCCATCACCGTTGAAAATGGACGCCTTTTCATGGAATCGATCAGCCGTGCGGAAGAATTAGCGCTCATCAACCGCGTAGTGGCGCAGGTTGCTTCCTCGCTTGACCTTCAGGAGAGCTTACAGATCATTACCACCGAGATGGGCGAAGCGCTCCACGTCCAAACAGGTTTTGCCCTGCTCAATGCAGCCAGAGACACTTTAAAAGTCGTCAGCGACTATAACCCGGACCCCGCCTTCCCGCCCTCCATCGGTATGGATATTCCCGTCCAGGGAAACCCATCTTCTGAGAAAGCCCTCACCACCAAAAAGCCGGTGATTATTGAAGATGCCCAAAATGACCCCCTGACAGCACCCATCCACGAAACAATGAAAACACTGGGGATTTATGCACTGGCAATATACCCGCTCGTGATACAAGATGAGGCTATCGGCACGCTGGGCCTGGGCATACAGGATGAGGGGCGAATGTTTACGGCAAATGAAACCCAGATGGTGGAAACGATTATCGCGCAGACAGTAACCGCCATAGAAAATGCGCGTCTCTTCGATGTTTCGCAAAAGGCGCTCGCCGAACAAGAACGCTTGGGCCGTGCCGTAGAATCTACAGCCGATATGGTTGTGATTACCGATTTAAAGGGCGATATTGTATTTGTCAATTCAGCCTTCACAACCGTTACCGGCTACACCGCTGAAGAGGCTTTTGGAAATAATCCCCGCGTGTTGAAAAGCGGCAAGCAAGAGGCCAATTTCTATAAAGACCTGTGGGAAACGATTACACAAGGAAAAGCCTGGCGCGGTGAACTTATCAACAAGCGCAAAAATGGCGAACTCTATTACGCCCAACTCACAATTGCGCCTATTTTCAATTCAGAAAATAAACTCACACAATTTGTAGCTGTACAGCGCGATATTACGACACAAAAACAAGCCGAACAAGAGCGCGAGCAATTAATTGAAGAAATTCAAGAACGAGCCATCCAAATTCAGACCGCCGCCGAAGTATCACAGGCAGCCAGTAGCATTTTGGAAACCGACCCGCTCATCGAACAAACCGTAAATCTGATTCGTGACCGCTTCAACCTGTATTATGCGGGTATCTTCCTCACCGATGACGATGGCAGCCGTTCCGGCGAGGCAGGGCGCTGGGCCATGCTGCGTGCCGGTACTGGTGAAGCAGGCAAAATCCAGTTGGCGCAAGGGCATAAACTGGAAATTGGCGGAACTTCGATGATTGGACAAAGTGTTGCTTCCGGCGACGCCCGTATTTCGTTACTGGCCCCCGACGAAGTGGAACGTTTTATAAACCCGGTGCTTCCCAATACCCTTTCCGAAATGGCGCTGCCGCTGCGCAGTCGTGGCATCATCCTGGGCGCAATGACCATTCAGAGCGAAGAAGCCAACGCCTTCTCTGAGGACGATATTGCTGCCCTCCAGACAATGGCCGATCAGGTTGCCAACTCACTGCAAAATGCCCGGCTATTCCAGGAAACTACAGCACACACTGAAGAGTTGCAACTCATCAATAATATTGTCTCTCAGGTGGCCTCATCACTGGATATGCAGGAAAATCTTAATATCATCGGGCAAGCCCTGCTCACAAGCCTGCCAGTGGATTATCTCACCATTGGTTTGATTACCCCTGATAAAACAGCCATTGATGCCATTGTCAGTTTAACAAATTTAGAAAAAATCCCGGCGATTTCAGGCAGCATCATCCCCTTGGAAAATACGCCAATGCTCAAAACAATCACAACAAAGTCCCCGGTATATATTCAGGATATTCAAAACAAGCCCCTACCCCCAGCCATGAAACGGTTGATTGAGATCGTCGGCACACAAACACTCGCGCTCTTACCGTTGGTGGTTGCCGACGAAAGCATCGGAACCGTAGGCCTGCACATTACCGAAAAAGGACGTAGCCTAAACGCCAATGAGATCCGGCTGATTGAAACCATTTTGGCACAAGCCTCAACATCCATTCAAAACACACGTCTTTTCGAGCAAATTGAAGCTCGCCAAAAACAGTTGTTCACCGCGGCAGAAGTCTCCCAGGCAGCCAGCAGCATTCTCGAAACGCACCCGCTTCTGATCCAAACTGTAAACCTGATTCGCGATCGCTTTGATCTCTACTATGTGGGTATTTTCCTGAATGATGAAGCCAAACGTTGGAGCGTGCTAAGCGCTGGTACAGGCGAAGCCGGACGTATTCAACTTGAACGGGATCACAAACTCGAAATTGGCGGCGCATCGATGATTGGTCAATGTATCGTCAGCGGCGAGGCCCGTATCTCCCTGTTGGCTCCCGATGAAGTTGAGCGTTTCGTCAACCCCATATTACCCAACACGCTCTCCGAAATGGCCTTGCCTTTGCGCAGCCGCGGTGAAGTGATTGGCGCCATGACCATTCAGAGCGAGATCGCCAACGCCTTCTCCGATGAAGATATTACCGCACTGCAAACCATGTCGGATCAGGTTGCCAATGCGCTGCAAAATGCAAGTCTTTTCGACCAGACACAGGCACGCGCCAGTGAACTTACTACACTCAATGAAATGAGTCTCCAATTGGGCGGCCAACTCGATGTTCAAGACATTATCCATACCATCCATGAGTACACTGCCCGGCTAATGGATGCAACCTACTTCTTTGTATGCCTCTATGATGAAGCTGAGGAACTGCTCTCTTTCCCACTAGTTATCGACAACCACGAAATTGGCGAAATTCCGCCGATGAAAAAGACCAAAGGGCTGACCCAATATGTGATCGATTCGCGTGTGCCGCTCCTCATCACCGATAATGTTGATGAAGTCATTCGTGAACTCGATCTGGAAGAAATCATCATTGGAGAACCAGCTCAATCCTGGCTGGGCGTTCCATTGCTGATCGGCGATCAAGTCCTCGGTGTGATCGTTACTCAAAACGTGCAGCGCCCGCGCATGTTCACCCAGCACCATCAGGATTTATTGGTAGCAATTGCACGCCAATCTGCCATTGCGCTGCAAAATGCGCAATTATTCGAGCGCACGAACGCTGCACTCAACGAAACGCAGGCGCTTTACAACATTACCAACGTCGCCAGCCACTCGTTGCAACTGCAAAACATGCTCGCCGATGTGTTGGAACAAGTGCTGGCAAGCACCGGCTTCGACAGCGGCCTGATCAGTATTTATAATAAAGAAACCGCAACCCTCGACCTGATTTCACACCAGGCGCTCCCCAAAGAATTACTGCACATCCTGAAAACCAATGGGCTTAAAGGCACACTTTGTGAACTCGTCTATGTGCAGCAAGAGTTCGTCAGTCTTAATGACCTGACGATAGAATCTCCGATCAATGTTCAGGGATTGCTTGATCTGGGCATCCACTCCTACCTGGGCGTGCCGCTGGAAGTGCGCGCTGAGATACTGGGAACTCTATGCGCCTTCAGCCGGGAGAAAAATACGCCTGTGGCTGCTATTGGCCTGATGCAAGCTGTGGGTCAGCAAATTGGGGTTGCCATCGAAAATGCCAACCTGTACGAAGAAACCCAAAGCGCACTCGGGCGCACTGAAGCTCTCTATGATATCAGCCGTTCTGTACTTTCAGTAGAAGAACTGCGCGATCTCTTAGCTACCGTCGTTCATTCAGTGTCCCAGCAACTCCCCGCCAACCGCGTCACGCTAATCACCTTCGATACGAAAAACGAGAAAGTGACCAATTTCCTGGAAGGCGGCCCCGGCGCACAACATGTTGTTCATGTGCCTTATAAAGAACTGCTCGGCGGACTCAGCGGGTGGGTGCTCGAAACAAGGGAAGCGGCACTATCTCCAAAGGATGTCCCAGACCCCCGGGAGAACGAAATTGCCCAGCAACGGCGCATCGAAACCAATTGTGGCGCAATTATCGTCGTTCCTTTATTGCATCGCGATCAAATCATGGGTACGATGACAGCCATCAATCTCCCTGAAGAACCTAATTTCACACAATCAGATGTGGACTTAATGATGGCGATGGCATCACAGGTGGCTATCGCCCTCCGAAATGTTGAGCTTTACGCACAGACCCAACAACAGCTCAAAAATATTTCCGCGCTACAGGAAACTACATCACAACTCAACGCTGCGCTCACCCTAGATGGTGTGATCAATACCCTGCTTTCGCACATGACTGCCACCGCCAAAGCCAGCAGCGCCAGCTTGTTCATGCTCTCAGGCAATACCATCACCCGTTCTGGCATCTATCCACGCCGTAGCGACGATGCCAGCCTGATCGGAGAAACGCTGCTGCTTTCCGACTACCCGCTTACTCAACAGGTTATTGAGAGTAAAGAACCACTTACAGTGAGCACTGCTGATCCGCAACTGCAAGAACATGCTCGCGACGCCTTCAAAGCATCAAATATCGCCGTCAACGCTATGATCCCCATTAGCAACCCTGAAGGCGTAATCGGTGTGATCTCTATCAATCGGAATTCCCCTGCTGAAAACTTCGCCCAAGAAGAAATCATCCTCTTGCATACACTGGCTACACAGGCTGCAGCCGCCATTCAAAATGCACGCCTGTATGAGGAACAGCGTGAAACGGCGGAACAACTACGCGAGTTAGATAAACTTAAGTCGCAATTTCTGGCCAATATGTCCCATGAATTACGCACACCCTTGAACTCTATTATCGGTTTTTCGCGCGTTATTATGAAAGGCATTGACGGCCCGGTCACCAATCAGCAACAGCAAGATCTTTCCGCAATCTACAGCGCAGGACAACACTTACTGAATATGATCAACGATATTCTCGACATTTCCAAGATTGAAGCTGGAAAGATGGAACTCGCTTTTGAAGAAATCGATCTCACTGAAATTTTCGAAAGCGTACTGTCGACCGCCCGCGGCCTGGTAAAAGACAAACCTGTCAAATTGATTTCATCCATCGTCGAAACACTGCCTCAGGTTCACGCTGACCCAACCCGCGTCCGTCAGATTTTGCTAAATTTGCTCTCTAATGCAGCCAAGTTTACAGATGAAGGCTCCATCACGCTCTCGGCAAAACAACAGCTCGATTCATTCGGCCAACCCGAAATTTATATCAGTGTTACCGATACAGGTGTTGGCATTCCACTCGAATCACAAGCCGATCTATTCGAACCATTCACACAAGTTGATGGTTCAGCTACACGCAAAACTGGCGGCACTGGCCTGGGTCTCTCAATTACACGCCTTTTGGTCGATTTGCACGGTGGGATGATCAATGTCGAAAGCGCTCCTGGAAAAGGGAGTACCTTCTCATTCTCCCTCCCACTCACAGCAAAGGACAAACTTACCATCCTTTCCGTTGACAGCGACATTCAGGTTTCTTTGCTCTATCAACGCTATCTTCAAGGTACCGATTATCAAGTTATCACCCTTGTGGAACCCGACGATGTGAAGGAAATGGCGCGCCAATATCAACCCTTCGCCATTACACTAGAACTGGTATTCCCCGATCAGGATGGCTGGGAAATCTTCGAAACCCTGAAAGCAGATCCGGACACACAAGATATTCCGGTTATTATTTGCAGTCTACGTGAAGAGCAAGAAAAAGCGCAAGTTATGGGAGCCGCGGGATATTTGCTCAAACCTATACTAAGCAATGATCTTCGCAATGCGCTCAATCGTATCCGTGATATTTCTGCGCCGGAAGCAGATTAAGAAGGTGCATGGTGGGGGTCTGACCATAATTTCTGGCTCCCACAAAGTGCAATTTGAAAATTTAATGGCCTTACTATTTCCCTATTGCTGATTTTTCAATACTACAGTATCTTCCAAATTATCATTTCAGAAAGGTTATTCGTAAAACTGTTTTTATGAAACATTCTCTGCAATCCCATGTTTTTGCCGAGTGTCTGAACTGTGGGCATCAGGCTTCGTATACCCCACAAGCAATAAACTGCCCACAATGTGGCGGTGGCTGGCGCGAGGCGCGCTACGATTACAAAGCAATTGCAAAAGACTTCCTCGGCAATCTGGCGGGACGTCCCTTCGATATTTGGCGCTTTTACGAACTTTTGCCGATCAACGAACACCACCCTGCCATCAGCATGGGCGAAGGCGGAACCCCGCTCCTCAAAGCCACTAATCTGGGAATGATGTTGGGGCTAAAAAATCTATATATTAAAGACGAACGACAAAACCCCACGGGGTCCTTCAAAGACCGTCAGGCTTCCATCACCGTAGCCGCCCTCAAGGAAGCAGGCATCACTGAGACTGTATTGGCATCCACCGGGAATGTGGCGATCTCCTATTCAGCGTACACCGCTCGCGCAGGAATCAAATTGTGGGCCTTTCTCACCAGCTTGGTGCCCGCCGAAAAAATGCGCGAGGTAGCTATATATGGCACACAGGTAATCAAAGTTACGGCTTCATACGATAAAACGAAAGCGCTCGCAGCAGAATTTGCCCAACAGCGCCTCCAAACATCGTATCTCGATCGCGGCGTGCGTTCAATTCCAGCCCTGGAAGCTATGAAAACCATTGCTTTCGAAATCAGTGAACAACTCACCAATGCAATGGGCTCTCCCTCCGCAAAGGGCACAGAAAATGCCCCTCCCTGGCAATCCCCTAACTGGTATATTCAGGCCGTGAGCGGAGGCTTAGGCCCGGTGGGTGTGCTCAAGGGCTTTGACGAACTTAAAACAATGGGAATCATTGATCGTATTCCAGCGTTTGCCAGCATCCAGGCCGAGGGCTGCGCGCCAATGGTTCACGGGTGGAAAAACAACCTTGAAAAGGCTGAGCCGGTACTTTCACCGCGCACACATATTGCCACCCTGGCAACCGGAGACCCCGGAGGCACCTATACCTTGCTGCGCAAACGCATACTGCAAGCCAATGGCGGCACCTTCGAAAGCGTCAGCGATGAAGAAGCCTTCCGCGCCATCCATGTGCTTGCCAAGATGGAAGGCCTCTCTATGGAGCCTGCTTCTGCAGTGGCCTTTGCCGGATTGATAAAAATGGTGCGTGCCGGGCAGATCAAGCCTGATGATATCGTCGTCATCAACCTGACCGGACATACCATGCCGGTAGAAAAGATGATCCTGGGCGATGGTTGGGTTCACGATATAGAGATCCCCGAAAAGCCGCCGGAAGAAAAACCCGAGGAGGGTTTGCTCAGCGCATTAAGCAGAATCACCCCCAAGCAGTATTCCAGCATCGCCATTGTAGATGACCATCCCCATGCTCGTCGGCTCATCCGCCGGATTCTGCAATCCCAGGGAGAATACACCATCTATGAGGCCACCAACGGCCGCGAAGCCATCGAGTTGGCCCGCAAAGAACATCCCGATGTGATGATACTCGATCTGATGATGCCGGAAGTCGATGGGTTTAGTGTGCTCGACGCTCTCAAGGCCGATGAAGATACAGCCTCGATTGCCGTGATCGTTGTAACTGCAAAAGCACTCACCCCCGACGAAAAAATTCGCCTGCGCGGGCGCATCCATACGCTGATGCAAAAAGGCGAATTCTTAGATGATGAGTTAGTTGGCGAAATCAATACCTTGTTAGGGAACGGAAACGATTAATTTCATATGTCAAAACTTCGCACAAAGGGCATCACGGCAGCACTGTCATCAGCAATTTTTTTCGGGATGGCTCCCGTTTTTGGCAAAAAAGCCATTCTTCTCGGAGCTTCTCCGCTGACAGTTGTCGCCACACGCACAATTCTGGCGGCGCTGATGTTGCTAATTCTGATGGCGATCTTTCGACCACGCTATCTATACATTTACCCGGCAGGTCTGCTGGGGTGTTTGCTAGCGGGTTGGATCAATGGTATCGGGTCGCTCTTTTTCTACAGTTCGCTAGGGAGAATTGATGCAGGTGTGGGCCTATTGCTCTATTCGTGTTACCCGCTTTTCGTTGCCTTATGGATGTTTCTCGACCGACAGCCCCCAAGCCGATTAACGCTGTTTCGATTAGGATTAACAATTCCTGCGGTTTATCTACTAATTCAGACCGGGACACAAACTATAGATCTGGTGGGGGTGCTGCAAATGCTGGTGGGGGCTGCACTTTATGCTTTGCACCTGCCCATTAATCAGCGCGTACTCTACGATATGCCTGCCCCCACGGTGGCTGTTTATACCCTCTTGGCGATGAGCGCAGTCCTATTACCCACATTCTTTTTTTCGCCCGTGAGCACATTACCCCATGAAACAAGTGTTTGGATGCCAATGATCGGTCTGACTGTTGTGACCTTTCTCTCGCGCCTGACTTTATTTTTGGGTGTCAAACATCTTGGGGGAATGCAAACCGCCATTCTTGGGTTGAGCGAAGTTTTGGTTACGCTACTAATGGCTTATGTCTGGTTGGGAGAACAACTCAGTAGCCTCCAATGGCTTGGCGCAGCGCTGCTAGGCATTAGCCTGATCTTGATTAGCATGGAAAAAACACTCCCACAAAAAGATACGCCAGGCGGGTGGTTAAGTTGGCTCAGCCACCCAACTATCTCAAGTGAACTCCCCTGGCATCCACACGACTAATGTGCAACAGAAGTTATAATCAAAGTGCGTGGAGAATTTTCCACGCACTTTGATTATTCATCGCTACACCAACTCTGGGGAAAACGTATCAAACCGGTCGATCCGCATCAAAAATATAGCCGGTGCCCCGAACACTGGCAATCCATCTCTCACCATCTGGAAAGGTTGCTAATTTCCGGCGCAAACGGCTAATCAGTGGGCGCAGAACCTCAGGAGCCTCCCATTCAGCAACTTCATATCCCTGTACCAAAAACACCAATTCTCCATGAGTTAATACTCGACCCCAGCTCGTCACAAATACTTCTAAAAGTTTCCCTTCGGTGGGAGTAAGACGCTCTTTGTTATTGCCGCGCCAAATCTCACGGCGGGCAAGGTCCAGCATCACCCCATCTGGCATAGACATCACTTTCCGCTTGTATTTCACCGTTTCGGTCATGCCCTCAGCTTTTTTCAATTGCTCAATCGAATCTTCGATCTGAGCGATCAAAATACGTTTGTGCTTCTCTTCGTCCCGGCGAGCCAAGCCATTTGCTACCCGGCTGAGAATTTCTTGCGCTCCCTGGGGTTTGCTAATATAGTCATAAGCTGAATGACGCAATGCACTGACGGCTGTATCCAACGAGGCGTTTCCGGTCAGCATTATGACTTTTGTTTCCGGAGAAATAAGTTCAACATCGCGTAAAACTTCAATCCCGCTCATCCCTGGCATCATAATATCAAGCAGCATCAAATCAATATCATCTTGTTCAAGAATATTGAGCGCATCCGCTCCATTGCTGGCCTCAACAACAAAATACCCCTCTGTCAATAAAATCTCTGCTATCGAAGTTAGGGTAATTTCATCATCATCTACAACAAGAATTTTTGCATTCACAGAAATCTCCTCGTCACGGCTTTCGCTACAGCAAGCGATAAACCCAAAAATTGGGGTGTGAGTCACTCCGTAACCGCGCACCACCGTTTTAATAATATTTTCGCGCTATGTGGTAAAAATTTTCATAAAGTTGCATTTTAATTATAAAACAGAAATCACATTTAGGGAAACGTTGCTCTTATCTTGTAAAAACGTACTCACAGACGCAATATTCGCAATACTTCTATTAACGCTCAAGAAGTACAACTGTTACACATGACAGGAAAGTTCAAGGTTATCGCTACAACAAATCGAAAATAATCGTACTTTCACGGCCTTATTGGCGTACAGCGAGGCAAAGCAATCGTGATATACTTCTCAAGATCTCGCTTCAAGAGTTTCTTCATCACAATTATTTTTTCCCTAAGTTACGAATAAATTTGTTTCGGAGGTTTCTGTCATGAAAGATTTCATCGCAATAGCCGATTATTCTGCAAAAGAATTGCACGAATTACTCGACCTGGCTGTTTCACTCAAAACAGAGTGGAAAGATGGAGGCAATAAACCTATTTTCAAGAATAAGGTTCTCGCCATGGTATTCCAAAAACCCAGTTTACGCACGCGCGTTTCATTTGATATGGCGATGCGCCATCTAGGAGGCGATGCGCTCTATCTTTCACCTGCTGAGATCGGACTTGGAAAACGCGAATCCATCGCCGATGTTGCCCGCGTACTCTCTGGCTATGTCGACATTATCATGGCGCGTGTTTTTGATCATGCCCATGTTGAAGAACTGGCAAAATGGGCTAGCATTCCAATTATCAACGGTCTGAGCGATTACAATCACCCCTGCCAGGGAATGGCAGACGCCCTCACGATTTATGAAGAATATGGGGCTATGAAAGGTCTCAATATCACCTACGTCGGTGACGGGAATAATGTGGCGGTCTCCCTATTGCATGTCTGCGCCAAACTCGGTGCGAATTTCACCGTTGCCACACCCAAAGGTTATGAAATGCCCGCTGCAGGGTTAGAACGGGGCAAAAAATTCGCCGCAGAAAATAGCAGTTCGATAACTGTACTCAACGATCCACATGAGGCCGTTAAAAATGCGGATGTGATCTACACCGATACCTGGACGAGCATGGGTCAGGAAGAAGAGACTAAAAAGCGCCAGGCTGTATTCCCGCCTTATCAGGTAAATGCCGCACTGGTTGCCGAAGCCAAAGAGAATGTCATTTTGATGCACTGCCTTCCAGCGCACCGCGGTGAAGAAATTACCGACAAAGTCGCTGATGGGACTCATTCACGGCTCTTCCCGCAGGCACATAACCGTCTACACGCGCAAAAAGCCATTTTGGTGAAGTTAGTTCAATAGATTTTGTATACATGAAGACCCTATCCAAAAATACAAAGCTACGCTCGACAGAATGACAGATTTGTAAAATAATGGCTCTTTGGGCCAGCAATACGAGGCAAACGTATGAATATCTGCATCCCCCGTGAACGCCGCGATTCCGAATTTCGTGTGGGCCTGACCCCGGCAGGCGTGCGACTGCTCATCCAGGCCGGGCATACGTGCTATATTGAACATGAAGCTGGTGTAGGTAGCGGCTTCAGCGACTACGACTACCAACAAGCGGGCGGGCAAATTGTCTATAGCGGCGAAGAAATCTTTGGGCGTGCCGATTTATTGCTCAAAGTGGCTCGCCCAACCGATGAAGAATTTAATTGGATGCGCCAGGGACAAATCATCATGGGTTTCTTGCACCTGGCAGCAGGCCGCTCTGAAAAAATTGATCTGCTGCTGGATAAACAGATTACCGCAGTCGGATATGAGATTATTCAGGATGAAGAGGGCGAATTGCCGGTGCTGATTCCGCTGAGTCAGGCCGGAGGGCGGATGGTGCCCCAGGTGGCAGCCACCATTAGCCAGAATAACTTTGGGGGCAAGGGAATCCTGCTTGGCGGGGTGCCCGGCGTCCCCCCCGCGGAGGTGATTATCCTGGGTGGGGGCACCGCTGGCACCGCGGCGGCGCGCAACTTCCTCGGGCTGGGGGCCACGGTCCACATTCTGGATCATTCACTCAATCGTTTGCGCGTACTGGATCGAGAATTTCAGGGCAGGGTGGTCACAATGGTCTCCCATGCCTTTAACATTGAAAAAGTTTGCCGCTTTGCAGACGTACTGGTTGGCAGCGTGCTAATCCCTGGAGAACGCGCGCCGATGCTGGTCAGCCGTGAAATGGTGAAGTCGATGCGTTCCCGATCCATCATCATCGATCTGGCAATTGATCAGGGTGGCTGCATCGAAACCAGCCGCCCTACCACCCATAGCAACCCCATCTATGTTGAAGAAGACATCATCCATTACTGCGTACCCAATATGACTGGCGTTTTAGGGCGCACCGCGACCCACGCTCTCAACAATGCATCCTGGCCGATTGTTCAGATGGTCGCAGAAATTGGTATCGAAAAATCTTTTGAGCGAAATCCGGCTATTTTGCGAGGCGTGTATACACACCGGGGCGAAATCGTACACCAGAAAATGCAAGATTCGCTGCAAGGAAGACGGTAACGCCATGAGTTGGGTTGAGCAATATAAAAACAAAGTTGTCAGCGCCGAAGAAGCTGTAAAAAACATCCAGTCGGGTAATCGCCTATTCCTGACCGGAAACTGCTCGGTGCCGAAAAGCGTTCTCAGCGCGTTGGTCGAGCGCGCCCCGCATCTCGAAGATGTGGAAATTTGCCAGGCGCTCACAATTGGCTCTGCCGATTATGTCAGCCCGGCGATGGAAGGCCATCTGCGGGTCAACACCATGTTTATCAGCCCCAACAACCGCAAGGCCGTTCAGGAAGGTCGTGCCGATTTTAGCCCCGTATTACTCTCGGAATTTCCCCTGCTTTTCAAAAATGGTCATCTGCCACTGGATGTGGCGCTGGTACATCTCTCGCCGCCCGATGAACATGGTTTTTGCAGTTTCGGCGTGGAAGTTGGTTTGAGTAAAACCCCCGCCGAATCGGCCAGAATTATTATTGCCGAAGTGAATAACCAGATGCCGCGCACACTGGGCGATTCATTCATCCATGTGAGCAAGCTGGATTATATTGTGCCAGTAGATTATGACTTGCCCGAATTGACGATGGGGGCTGATGGACCTTCCGAAATTGTGGAGAGTATCGCCAGCTATATCGCTGAATTGATCCCCGATGGAGCCACCATGCAAATGGGTATTGGCGCGATCCCTGACGCGGTGCTGAAATATCTCTTCGACAAAAAAGATTTGGGCGTTCACACCGAGCTATTCTCGGATGGCGTGATTGATCTGGTTGAAGCCGGTGTGCTCACCAACGCCCAAAAGACGTTACACACCGGCAAGATTATCGCCGGGTTTATCCTGGGTTCCAAGAAACTGTATAACTGGGTGCATAACAACCCCCTGATCGAATTTCACCGCACAGAATACGTCAATGACCCCTTTGTAATTGCCAAAAATGAGCGCATGGTCGCCGTAAACTCGGCCATTGAAGTTGACCTCACCGGGCAGGTATGCGCCGACAGCATTGGCCCCAAGTTATACAGCGGCGTTGGCGGGCAACTGGATTTCATCTACGGGGCGGCGCGCTCAAAGGGCGGTGTGCCTATTATTTCGTTGCCCAGCAAAGCAAAGAATTTTAGCCGTATTGTCCCCCTGCTCAAACATGGCGCAGGAGTAGTTACCAGCCGCAACCATGTCCACTATATTGTCACCGAATACGGCGTTGCCAATCTGTATGGCAAAACCATTCGCCAACGCGCATTGGCGCTGATTAATATCGCACATCCGGAATTTCGGGATGAATTGACCGCGCAAGCGAAGGAATTGCACTATATATAAGTTGAATGTTGCAAATTGAAAGTTGAAGGGCGGGAACCGAATAGCCTGGAAACCTTCAATTTTCAACTTGCAACCTAGAACCGATCATTATGAACCGTCGCGCAAAAATTGTTGCCACTATTGGTCCTGCCAGCCAGGATGAAAACTCGCTGCGCCAGCTCATCACAGCCGGGGTAAATGTAGCCCGTATTAATTTTTCGCACGGCACACATGAAGACCACGCTGCGGTTATTCAGCGGGTGCGGCGTATCGCAGAGCAGCTCGATCAACCGCTGACAATCCTGCAAGACCTGCAAGGTCCCAAAATCCGCACGGGGGAAATTAAAAACGGGCAAGTTGAACTTAAAAACGGCCAAGCGTTGACATTGATAACGGAAGAAGTTGAAGGCGATGCAAACACGGTTTCAGTGGATTATGCTGAACTTCCGCAAAGCGTTTCAACCGGGGGGCGGATTCTGCTCGATGATGGCAACCTTGAATTGGTAGTTACAGCCGTGGGAACAAATTCGGTAGAGACGGAGGTGCTCCTCGGGGGCACGCTCAAACCCCATAAAGGAGTCAACCTGCCCGGAGCGAGTCTGAACATCCGCACATTTACCACGAAAGACCAGGCCGATCTGAAATTCGGCCTGGCACACAAGGTGGATACCATCGCGCTCTCATTTGTGCGTTCTGCTGAAGATATTACCCACCTACGCGAAATAATCAACAACCTGAATCCAGAACGCAGTAACACGCCCATTATCGCCAAGCTGGAACGCCCAGAAGCGCTGGAAAATCTACACGCTATCATCCACGCCGCCGATGGGGTCATGGTGGCGCGCGGCGACCTGGGGGTGGAGATGTCCCCGGAAATGGTCCCCGTCGCACAGAAAGAGATCATCCAAATGGCGAACCGCCACGCCAAAACCGTCATCACGGCCACGCAAATGCTTGAATCGATGATGAATTCGCCGCGCCCCACGCGTGCCGAGGCTTCGGATGTTGCCAACGCCATTTTTGATGGTAGTGATGCGGTGATGCTCTCTGGGGAGACGGCAGTGGGTAAATATCCGCTAAAAACCGTGGAAATGATGGCCTCAATTATTTCTACGGCGGAGGCGCATATGCGCGAGTGGGGGCATGGCAAAATTGAACTGAGCCAGGATATGCCCCATGATAATGCCCTATTTATTACGCGGGCAGCGCATGAGATGGCATTAGATAAAGAGGTAGCTGCGATTGCTGTGTTCACACAGAGTGGCCGCACGGCGCGCCTGATGTCAAAGACGAGACCCGGTGTGCCGGTGTTGGCTTTCACCCCCGAGACGGAAACCTATCGGCGCATGGGGTTAGTGTGGGGTGTGACCCCTTACCAGGTGCCGCACGCCGATACCGTGGAGGAAATGCTGGCCCATGTTGAGGCAGCGATGATCGCGGAAACAGCCATCCAGCCGGGGCAAGAAGTGGTATTGCTCGCCGGATTCCCCATTGGGGCACACGGCCCAGCCAATTTTGCGCTACTTCACACCATCGGGCAGCGATAAAAAACCAAAAACAGGGCTGTACAGGGTGC
>JABGRQ010000047.1:40028-49182 GCA_018648225.1 Chloroflexota bacterium | reverse complement strand
TGGGCGCGATCAACGGCGGGGTGGTTGGGGGTAGAGATAATGTCAATCGCAACTTGAGTCCAATGGGCGGCTTCAGTATAGTCCTTGCGCCGATGTTCGTAGACTTTGGCAATTTCGACATGGGCGTAAATCTGCCCGGCTTCGGCAGCTTCCTGCCACAGTCGCATGGCTTCATTGATTTCGTCTTGTTTTTTATGCAAAAACGAAAGTTGCTCCAGGGCTTTCCAATAGGCATCCTGCTGCACGTCAGCATAGCTCAGACCGCGGCGATAAATTTCGGCGGCGGTATTAGGATGCCCCAAATCGGCATAGAGTTTGCCAATCGAAATCAAATCCAGGCCGTGTTCAATATCGCCCTCCACCGGATTGGTCAGCAGGGTCGAAATATGATTGAGTAAGGCCGCCATCGAAACCACGTCGATCTCATTATGGTAGAAAACACCCC
The DNA here is from genome assembly GCA_018648225.1 of Chloroflexota bacterium. Lineage (NCBI taxonomy): Bacteria > Bacillati > Chloroflexota > Chloroflexota bacterium. The sequence continues at coordinate 48,737 of JABGRQ010000047.1, read as the reverse complement.
GCAGCGGGCGCGCATCACCGGTGTGCAGATAGTCATAATATAGGTCAGCAATCATCCAGCCGGGGACATCTTGCTCCGAACGGCGCAATCCCAGAATACGGCTTTCCAGATCGCCAAGCGCGCGGCTGGTCAAACGCGCTTTCCATAAACGCCGCGCCAGATGCAACAAATCGAGATGTCCAGCATCTTTGAGCGGCAGCGGCCAACCATTCAACACAAAACGATTATTGAGCATGGGCATATCAAACGACTTGCCGTTAAAACTGACTATGGCTTCGCAAGGGGCGGCAAATTGTTCGAAAGCCGCCAGTTGAGCGCCCTCTTCGCCGGGGTCACGTAAAAAGAACTGTGCCATACGGAATTCATCCCCTTCAAAACGTCCGGCGCCAATCAGAAACGTGTAAATTCCCGTACCCCCATATAATCCGGTAGTTTCGGTATCCAAGAATAAGAATTGTTCAAGATTGAGTTGGCTGAGTTGCGGCGCTTTCGCCCAGGCCGTGATAATCCCCAAGGGCGAATCGCCTCTCAGGGGAACAGAACCCTGCCGAAAGGAGTCCGGATAGCGTTTCTCCACTACGAAGGCCTCCCCACCGCGGGTAGACCACCACTCCCCGGCGATGACTTTCTCAATCGGAAAATCCTTGCGCGCTGCAGGCGGCGTTTGCGGCAGATGATCCATCCCCAGGTTAACACCCAGCGATTTAAATTGGTCGGCTAATGAAGGAATATTTGCACCTCTATGCTGCGCTAATCTATCTGCGCGGCGATGAAGTTTTTGAGCGCGTCAGGGAAGCCTGACAAAGCACTTTCAGCGGGAATAATAACAGAGCAACTCACTCAAAAGCGGCCAGCAGCTTTTCAACCTGATAGTCAGAAGCCAGAGCCGCGGCGCGATACACTTGCGTCTGTTCAAATAGCTCGGCAACCATTTCTTCTCTATCGGTTTCGTTAATCGCTGAGTCGGCGTCAATTTCAATCAGCGCCACGGCCAGCATCCAGCGCAGGAATTTCTCGAAGGATTCTTTGTGGAACCACTGCACACCCTGATAGCGATTGACGCGCAGTAAACGCCGGACATCGGCATCGCGCAGCCAGTTTTCGAGGGTGAAACCGGCTTCGCCGGGGATAGCGTACCAGCCCTGGTGCTGAACCAGCGCATAGAGCGCGTCCACCCCCTGAGCAGCGGAATCCGCACTTGCGCCCAATTCATCCAGGGTTTGCCCAACGCTCTTGGCAAGCAACCACTCATCCAGCAATTCGCGACTGCGCGCCGGAATTTCTTCTTCGTCCGCGCCGACGCTAGCACCCAGGTTATGGGTACAGAGCCAGCCCAGCAGCACCCCCATGAAGGCGGGATCATCTTCTTCGGGCAGCAGCCAGCTCGTGAGCGCGTTCGGTGTGCCCGCCTCGGCAACGGGCAAATCCCAAAAGGCATCCAGTCGATTTAAAACCACTTCGACAATCCGCGCGTGCTCAACTTCAATTTCAGTCATACGCTCGATTTCAGTTAGCAAGCGCAACATTTTTTGTTCAATTTCGTCCAGAGTTGGCTGCAGGGTCGCAGGCTGACAGGTTAGTAAATGCTCGAACATGGCCGGGTTGACTAATTCTCGGAAAGGCGTCAGCAACGGCTGGAGCAGAATTTCTTGCATGGTTTCTTCGATATTGGGGGTACCGCGGCCATCGAGATATTCGGCCAATTGGCGGTATTGACCCCATCCAGTATCGGCCACCTGACGAAAATCGACAAAGACCTGATGTTTATACGCACCCAATTCGATATACAGACCGCGCTCGTGCAACTCAGCATTGGCTCGGATATATTCCAGCCCGCTGATATAGTCGCGGAAAATAGTGTAGATATTGGGGGCGTAGTCCAACGCCAAGCCCTCGGCGAGATGCGTCTGGCGCAGTTCATCGCTGGCCTTATCGAGATACGCTGCCGAAGCCTTGAGCCAGCCGCGGGTGTCGGCCCAGCAATTGTGATAAATGACCAGCGAACGCTGCCCTTGATCGATATTGGAATACGCGAAAACATTTTCATCCACCTGTCCGTGCGGCGTGTAGAAATCGTACAGGAAGAAATTTTCGACTTCGGCAAATTGGGCGCGGCGATGCAGCAAAGGGAAAACCTGCTGTTTGTGGCGGTCGACCAAATGGGTGTCGGGGTATTCATCCCAATAGGCGCGGCGGTATTCCATGCCGTATTTTTCGTGGAAGCCCTCCACCTGCCCGTGCCCAAACATGGGCAGGCCCGGCAGCGTGGACATGAGCGTGCAGATGCCGAAATATTTATCGCCGTTGCCAAATTGGTGGATGGCGGTTTCTTCATCGGGGTTATTCATGAAGTTGACATAACGCTTGAGAATCTGGGGGTCAAATTCGAGCGTATTTTTAATCAGTTGGCGATATTCGGCGTTTTTCTCGTCGCGCAGCATATTCATGAAGGCGCTGTTATACACGCGGTGCATGCCCAGCGTGCGCACAAAATAACCCTCCATCATCCAGAAGGCCTCCGCCAGGAGCAAGGTGTCGGGGACTTCCTTCGCAACGCGGTCAACGACTTCGCGCCAGAATTCGAGCGGCATGGCAGCATCAAATTGTTCGCGGGTGAGGCCATATTCGGCTCGCGATGGAATATCGCCGCCGGTACCCGGTTGTGGGAACCACAAACGCTGAAAATGTTTCTTCGCCAGCGTCATGGCGGCATCAAAACGAATCACAGGGAATTGTCGCGCCACATGCAAAATTGTCTGGATGACGGTTTCGCGCACTTCAGGATTAAGATAATCAAGTTGGGCAGTATCGTTCCAGGGCATCGCCGTGCCATCATTGCCGTGGTAGATATATTTGGTATCACCGGTCCATTGGTCGACGCGTTTAAAAACTACGGCGGCATCAGTTTTGTCGTAATAATGATCGTCGATATAAATACCCACGCGCTCGTCATGCGAAAGATTTTCGCCGTTAAACGAATAGGTTGGGAAAGGCGGCTCATCGAGGGCGACAAACCAATCGGGGCGTTCAACCACCCATTTGGAATAAATACCAACGTGATTGGGCACCATATCGGCGGCCACGCGGATGCCGCGCTGCCAGGCGCGATGGCGTAAATCGTTATATGCTACCTCGCCGCCCAGGTCGTTGGCAATGGTGTAGTCGTAGAGCGAATAGGCTGAGGAAACCGCATCGGGGTTGCCACAAAGCTGTTTAATGCGCTGGGAAGCCGCGCTGCGCTCCCACAGACCGATCAGCCACAAGCCGGTAAAACCCCATCCCGCCAACTTGTCCAGTTCCGCGTCCGGGACCTGATCCAGGCGCTTGATCTCGCGCTGATAATCTTTGCTCATCTGGTCGAGCCAGACATAGGTGTTTTTAGCAAGCAGCACCAGGCGCGGCATCCAGTCGCTATCGGGGCTGAAGCGTTCTTCCTCGAAAAGCGGGTAGTCGCCCGTGAGCGAACTGCCAGGTGATGGATATTCCGGAACTTGCGCCGGGCCAGGGCCAAAGAAACTCGGTTTGGTTTCTTCCTTGATGAAATCAAGACCCTTGAGCAGGCGCTGCAAATATTCACCCAGAACGACTGACCACTGCTCGCGAATAAAATCGAGTTGCCCCTCGAGGGAATCGGGCGCGGCCAAAGCAGGGCCGCGCAAAACTTCGATCAGGGTTTGATCGCCGGAGCCGAAACGGGGTTGTGTCTCGAAGAATTCCCCCAACCCCTTAACGATCTGCGAATAGGCCGTATCTGCAACCAGAGTTTGATCGTCGAAAAGCTCCGCATAGGGGTTAAAAGCCGGGTTGGCATTTGCCAGCCAGAGCATCAGCAACTCTTCGAGCGCAATCTGACGATTGAGCAACCCATCGCTGCGGCCTTGCAAATAATCTTCAAGCGAAAGCTCGCCACGATAAACCGCGACGGGCGGAAATTCTTCCACAAAGCGCAGCAATGCTGCGTCCACAGCTAGAGCGCCTACATTTTTCTCCAGCCAGACAAGGGCCTTCTCCAGCGCCAGCGGATTAGTTTGCAGACGATACTGGCGCGCCAGCAAATGCAAAATTTCATCGATCAAGCCCATGGCATGAATATGCCCGGCCCTAACGGCCTGCTCCGGATGGCGTTTGACATTCATTTTCTGGGCAAAGAGCCGCGCGGCGCTAAAATCGGCAAAGATGACATTCCCGCTCAAGCTAAACAGGGTCTGGTCAAATTGATAATTCTGGCGTGACTGGCGAGAAATGTGGAATTCAAATTGAGGCATGAGATGTACTTTTTAGGGTCGCTTCGTTGTGGGTTGACTGGCCTAGTTATACCATGTTTTGGGCAACGAAAGCGACCTATCCCGTGACCCCCGCGCGGTTGGTATATTTTATGTAAAAACAGGCAGGGGATTGAGCCTGCCTGTTTTGAGCAATCGTCTATTTTCCAAAACTGCGCAACTGATCACCGTCGCTGGGGCGGATTTCAAGCACTTCTACATGATCCAGTTTTCCCAATTCCGCACGTATTTTCTGCTCATCTCCGCCGCGCTCCTTGAGGTCAACATACGAATAATCGCCTGAATCATCGTAAGATATCGCCACCAAGACAATATAGGCCCCAGCCTCGGTGAGCGCCTGTGTCAAGGCTGCCAACTGGCCCTTTTGATCGGGAACTTTGGCCTCCAGGCGAGTCCCCGCCTGTCCACCACCAGTTATCTCAACAAAAGTTTTAAAGATGTCTGTGTCGGTAATAATGCCGACCAACGCCTCGTCGCGCACCACCGGCAAGCAGCCAATATCGTTATCCAACATAAATTTAGCCGCGTTGGCAATACTGCAGGTTTCTTCAATCGCCAAGACAGGATGGTTCATAATCTGTTTCATGGTGACTTTTTCCAACAGGGATGCAATTTCGAAAACGCTCAGGCTGGTCACCGGCGAAGGCTCAGCGCGCAGCATATCGTTATAAGTAACGATGCCTATCAATTTATCGTGACTATCAACAATTGGAAGATGTTTGATATTATTTTGCTGCATCAGACGCAAAGCCTGATTGTAATTGGTCTGCTGTGAGGCTGTGATCGGGTTGGGGGTCATACGATTTTTTACATTCATTTTAGTACTTACTCCTTTTTGAATACGTTGGGCAATATCAGTGGCCTTAACCAGCCATTGCCCGCGATACTTTCCGCCCACTTTTCGAGCGTTTATTTTCTTTTCGGCCACCAACTGTCGAATACGGGCGGTTGTAACGCCAAGTTGTTTGGCCGCTTCCTGGGTACTGATCCACTCTTCGCTCATTGGAACTCCTTACGCTAGCGAAAGTTTATATTTCAAATATAACACTTTCGCTAGCGTAAGTCAATATTTAATTCGCGAATTATTCAGGCAATCTTGTCGGCATGCAGCTTTTGCTCTACAATGGAGCGATATGTTACCTCCCGATTTGCTCCACGAACTACACCGCGCCGGGCTAGAAATCCGCACCGACGACGCCACGCGCGTCATCTACAGCACAGATGCTTCGCTCTATCAGATTACGCCGCTGGGGGTAGGTTTTCCGCGCACGCTCGATCATCTCAACGCGGCGGTAGAGTTGGCGGCCAAATACCGCGTGCCTGTGCTAGCGCGCGGGGCGGGCAGTTCATTGGCCGGACAAGCCGTTGGTAAAGCCCTGGTTTTGGATTGTTCGCGCTATCTCAACAAAATCCACAAAATACACGATGACGATCAAGGGGGTGATGGCTGGGTAACTGCCGAGCCGGGGGCAATCCTGCGCGATATCAACCACGCTGCCGCGCCCTACGGCCTGATGATCGGCCCCGACCCGGCCTCGTCCGACCGCGCTACGCTGGGTGGTTCGCTTGCCAACAATGCCAGTGGCGCGCACTCGATTGTCTATGGCATGTTTGCCGATCATGTCGTCGCGCTTGAAACGATTTTTGGCGATGGGCAAATGGCGACGCTGGAAGAAACAAGCGTTTCAACATTCGAACATTCACATATTCAACCTTCAACCTTCAACGCTTTTCTTAAAACTGCCCTCAACATCCGCGCAACCCTCGCCGGCGAAATCCGCGTCCGCTGGCCGCGCACCTACCGCCGCGCGGCTGGATATAATCTTAATTATCTGCTGTCCTGGTCCCCCTCCGCACCTCCGCAATTCAACCTTAAACCTTCAACCTTCAACGGCTACCCGCCTATCTCACCCAACCACATCAATCTAGCCCATCTGCTCGTTGGCTCTGAAGGCACGCTGGGCGTGATCCGTCAGGCCACTATTCGATTGGTACCCAAACCGCGTCACACTGCACTGGCGGTGCTGGCCTTTGATTCCGTGGAGCAAGCCTGCGAGGAGACTCCGCGCCTGCTGGAGCACCACCCCAGCGCCATCGAGCTGATCCCGCGCGTGCTGCTTGAACTGGCTGCATCCGTGCCTGCTTACGCACGCATGTTAGATTTTATACCAGGAGCTTCCGACCGCCTCCCCGCGGCGTTGTTGGCTGTCGAATTCGCCGGAGATAATATGCCGCAACTCCTGGCACAGGCGCGCGCCTTGCGACAGGATGCGCTGATCGCCGAAACGCCCCAGGCGCAAAGCCGCGTCTGGGCGGTACGCAAAGCTGGCTTGGGCATTTTGCAATCGCAACCCGGCGACTTGCGCACGCACACCTTCATCGAAGACCTCACCGTTCCTGTGGAAAATCTGGGCGCTTATGTGCGCGCCATGGATGCGATTGCCGCCGATCATAACACCGAGTTTTATTACTACGCTCACGCCTCGGCGGGCTGTCTGCATGTGCGCCCGCTCTTAAATCTTAAAACCGAAAGTGGAATACGAGACCTGCGCCAGATTGCCCAGGAAGCGGTCAAGGCCACGATTTCACTGGGGGGAACCACGACCGGTGAGCATGGCGACGGCCTGGCGCGCTCGGAATGGTTGGAGCAACTCTACGGCCCGAAAATCGTAAAGGCGTTCCAGGATTTGAAGCTGGCAGCCGATCCGTTGGGGATTCTCAACCCGGGCAAGATCGTGGCCCCTTCGCCGATGGATACGAATCTGCGCTACGGGCCAAATTACCGCGCCCGCGGCTGGGAGACTGTGATGAGCTTCGCCCAGCAAAATGGCCTCAGCGGGGCCATCGAGATGTGCAACGGGGCCGGAGTCTGCCGCGGCGATAGTGGGGTAATGTGCCCCACCTTCCAGGCCACGCGCGAAGAGATGCACTCCACCCGCGGGCGGGCAAACTTGCTGCGGGCGTTGATTAGCGCTTCGCCGACAGAAGATCGGAGACAGGATGTTTTCAATGCCTTAGACTTGTGCCTGGCCTGCAAAGGCTGCAAATCGGATTGTCCCTCGCTGGTGGATATGGCGAAACTCAAATACGAGTTTACGCACCATTACTATAAGTCGCACCGCCGCAAGCTGCGTGATTATGTCTTTGGCTATATTGGTGCTTTCGCGAGGTTGGGGAGCAAAGCTCAGCGATTAGGCAATTGGGGATTAGGGTTGGGAAGTGTTATTCATATTTTGCATCTGGCACCGCAGCGCAAATTGCCGCAGTTTGAGAAATCATACAATCGGAAAATTGGAGATCAGGTTCCCCTGATCCCCACTCCCCAATCTCCAATTATCTATCTCCCCGACGCCTTCACGCGCTATTTCGATCCCGATGATGAAGCCGCCGCCCTGACCGTTTTACGGAAGCTCAATTTTGCTGTAAAAATTCTCCCCGTGGTTGGCGCGGGGCGCACACTGATCTCAAAGGGATTTCTGGATGCCGCCAAACGTCATGCAGCGCGCGTTGTAGATGCGATTGATGCCATTGACCCCCAGGGTGAGTATCCCATCATCGGTCTGGAACCCTCCGAGATTTACACCCTACGCGACGAATTCCCCGATTTTTTCCCCGATGATGAACGCGTCAAATTGATTGCTCGCCGCGCCTGGATGATCGACGAATTCATCATTCGCCAGCCTGCCAGCCTGCCAACCCTCAACCTGCAACCTTCACCGGTTTTGCTCCACGGCCACTGCTATCAAAAAGCCCAACCCCCGGCGGATGACGGTCAACCGGTTGGCGAACAGGCCACCGTGGCGATGCTCAAAGCAGCCGGATACGCTGTCGAAGTCATCGACTCCGGCTGCTGCGGCATGGCGGGCGCGTTTGGCTACGAGACCGAACATTACGAACTCTCGATGCAGGTTGGCGAGATGAAACTCTTCCCGGCGGTTCGGCGCGCCGATGAAGATGTAATTATCGCTGCGGCGGGCGTTTCCTGCCAGGCGCAGATCGCCGACGGCGCTCAACGCCAGGCCATCCATCCCATTCAGCTACTTGCCCGGAGCCTCGCATGACCCTCCCCTCCATTTCAGAGCAGATCACCTTTTTGTACACGCGCGACCTCGCGGTCACATCCCACTTTTATGAACAAATTATCGGTCTAACACTGTGGCTCGATCAGGGAACCTGCCGCATCTATCAGATCACCGAAAGCGCTCTGCTGGGCTTTTGCCAACGCCCTGATGCGCAGAATCAGCACCCGGGTGTGATCTTCACGCTCGTGACTTCCGATGTCGAAGGCTGGTATGCAATGCTTGTAGCGCGCGGTGTAGAATTCGAGCACCCACCCCGCGTCAATCCGCAGTACAATATTCTGCACTGTTTTTTGCGTGACCCCAACGGATATTTGATCGAAATTCAGCGTTTTTTAGCATAGAAC
>JABGRQ010000047.1:21753-39928 GCA_018648225.1 Chloroflexota bacterium | reverse complement strand
CTGGAGAACTCTATGGTTACACCCTTTATCCAATTTGCGCCCGAAACCTGCGCCTGGTGCGAAGGCACGGGCCGCTTTAGCCAATATCAGACCGTATGTCACATGTGCCGCGGCGAGGGCAGCGTGCTGGTGGCACAGCCCGCGCGCGCATGTCCCTGGTGTCAGGGCAGCGGAAAAAATGATGAAGAAGACCGCTGCAAAAATTGCGGTGGCGCGGGCTGGTCGCATGTATACAGGCCAGGCATTTCGCGCTAGGGAATAACAATATGCTATTTGAACAAGCCATCACTGAACTCATCCCGGCGCGCTTTTCCTGCCGAACGTATCGTGAAGAACCCCTTGATGCGGATACGATAGCTCAATTGTCTGGCCGGATTTCAGCGGCCCAGGTTGGCCCGCTGGGGAATCGGGCACGCTTTGCGCTGGTGGCTGCCACCGAGGCAGACGCGCAAGCCCTGAGGGGATTGGGAACCTATGGCTTCATCAAAGGGGCAGCCGGTTTCTTCGTTGGAGTTCTTCGCGAGGGGGAGCTGAATCTCGAAGATTTCGGCTACCAAATGGAACAAATCATCCTGCAAGCCACTGATCTCGACCTGGGGACGTGCTGGCTGGGCGGCACATTCGCCAAAAGTCGTTTCGCGGCGAAAGTTGCCCTACAAGAGGGCGAGAGCATCCCCGCAGTGACTTCGGTGGGCTATATTGCCCCGCGGGCACGCCGCTTTGACCGCAAAGTGCGCGATGTGGCTGCTTCCGACCATCGCCTCCCCTGGAATAAGCTCTTTTTCTCCGAGCGCTTCGACAATCCGCTTTCACAGGAAACTGCCGGAGATTTCGCCATACCGTTGGCAATGGTGCGCCGGGGGCCATCAGCATCCAACCGTCAGCCGTGGAGAATTATCAAGACTGGCACAGAGTGGCATTTCTATTTGCGCAGGACGCGCGGCTATCGCACCAACAATTACGCCAAACTTCTTAAGCTGGCTGATCTTCAACGCGTTGATATGGGTATTGCTATGTGCCACTTCAAACTCACCGCGCTTGAACTCGGATTGAATGGCAGTTGGCGAGTGAACGATCCCGGGCTTGCGCTCCCCAACGAATGGACGGAATACATCATCAGTTGGAAACAGAATTGAATCAACAACGCTCAGATAGATATTTAGAGCTACACTGGAGTATTATTTGAAATATTCAACCGCACGTTCTGCTTTCGCCGAGCGCATTATCTATTACACTGGCCTGAGTATCAGCATGATCTCGTTGATCTTTGTCATCCGCCTGGTTGTGGATACCAGCTTTCGCATGGCGTACCCCTTTATCCCCCAAATTTCTGCGGGCCTCAATCTCAGTGTAGCCTCCTTCGGTTGGCTGCTGACCATTCGCTCCACTTCCGGTTTGCTGGGGCCAGCCATCGGCAGGCTAGCCGACCGCATAGGCCGTCGCAATATTATGGGCGCGGCCTTGCTAATTCAATTTGTGGGCATGGCAGGAATGGCGCTGGCAAAGGGCTGGTGGGGTGCATTACCCATGTTTCTGGTGGGGGTGGCAACCAATGCCTTTTTGCCATCTCAGCAAGCCTATATCAGCGATCAGGTTCCGTACGAACGACGCGGCCGGGCGCTGGCATCAGTGGATATTGCCTTTGCGATTTCGGGCATAGTAGTGATGCCCGCGATCGGCTGGATGATGAATATCTGGGGTTGGCGGATTCCCTTTGCCGTTTTGAGTGTATTAAGCCTGATCGCTGCTGTGTTGATCTGGCGCAAACTCCCGGCAAGCGAAACGCGCACCCGGAGCATGGCAGAGCCCCAGCGGATGGGAGCGCTCTTGAGACAACCCAATGTACTGGCTTCGGCGGTTGTATCCATGCTGCTCTTCGCCGGCGTCGGCATTTTTATGACCTTTTGGAGCATCTGGCTGAGCGCTGACTACGAACTCGATGCGTTGGGCTTAGGGCTGACCGCTAACCGGATTGGATTTGCCGAGCTGGCAGGCGCGATTCTGACAGGTTTATTTATCGATCGTGTGGGCAAGCGCCGTGGCAGCCTGATCAGTCTGGCAATTGGCGCGATTTTCTTTGGATTGCTGCCAGGGTTTAGCCTCACACTATCCAGCAGCCGTATCATGTTGCTGCTCACGGTGCTATGGGTTGAGATGAGCATCGTTTCGCTATTTCCCCTCTATGCCGAACAAGCTCCTGATGCACGCGCAACCATCTTCTCGCTGGTTGCCCTTGGCAATGCGGTCGGGCTGGGTTTGGGGCCGCCACTGACCGCGGCCTTGTGGCAGTGGCGCGGTCTGAGCGCAGTGACAACTGTGGGGGCTATCAGTATGCTATTGGCCTTCGGGGGAGTATGGCTGTTCTTGCACGACCAGGCCGAAACCTGAGAATCGTATCCGGGCAATTCGTACTCATTCTACACGCATCAAGATTGGATTCTGCGAGGGATCACGAACCAGCCACCCCTGAGTCCGTTGTTCCTGAGAAAATCCCGCCTCATCTAGACGCTGGCGCGCGTGGTCAAGCTGATCCATATCCGAGAAGATCATCTCAAACGAGAGCAGGCGCGCATTTTCCGACGTTGGGGGTGGCGCGCCCACCCCGGCCCAGATATTTAGCCCCAGGGTGTGGTGGTAGCCCCCGGCGTTGATAAAAATGGCCGAAGGAATCTGCATCGAAAAGCGTGGTTGGTCAAATCCCAGCACTTCAACATAAAAATGATTGGCTGCTTTTAGATCAGCCACATGCAAATGAACATGCCCCATTACCGTTTCGACGGGCAGACCATCCCAGCGCGGCGTGTTGCTATTTCGTTCACTCAAGATGCCCTCGGCATCCAGCGCCAGGGTGCCCATTTCGAGAATGCCCTGGGCGTTATACCATTGCGAGCGTGGGCGATCGCGGTAAATTTCGATGCCATGACCATCGGGGTCTGTCAAATACAGAGCCTCGCTGACCAAATGATCTGCTGCGCCAACCATGGGGGTTTGCGTCTCGATGAGATGATGCAGCGTTTGCGCCAATGCAAAGCGGGATGGCAACAGCAATGCAAAATGATACAGGCCTGTCATCCGCCGGGCAATTTGCGCACCGGGCTGGTGGTGCAGGTTCAATAAAATCGTTTCTCCAACCCCCAGCGAAATTTCCCCATTCTCCCGCGCCAAAATATGCAGGCCAATCCGGCTTTGATAATAATCCAGCGAGCGGTTGACATCAGCAACGCTGAGCGAAACCGCGCCAAGTTTGAGTTGTGCGTCGATAGCATTCATGCCACGTAGACACCCTGACTGGAAGGATTCTTACCTTTTATCTGGGCCAGGCCTTTGCATACGCCGCGATGATACGATCATTCAAAGCATCAAAGGTCTCATCCACCACCTGACGAGCCAGATCATCATCGTACCAGGCTACAATCTGGCGGGCGCCTTCGGCGAAAGGAATCGTCGGGTTGAAATCTGGCACCAGGCGTTTAATTTTCGTATTGTCGAAAATCATCGAATGGGCTTTGTCGCCCAGCAGGCCGTCGCCCCAATCAGGATCGTAGGCAGCAATTAGCTCGGAGGGGATATGCACCAGCCGGGCTTCCACTCCCGCGGCTTGAGCAATGAAAGTGTAAATTTGATTCCACGAAAGCCATTCATCCGATGTGATATGGAAAGTATCCCCGATGGCACGCGGGTTGCCGAACAATCCGACCAAACCCACAGCGAAATCCTGATTATGAGTCAACGTCCACAGGGAGGTGCCATCGCCATGCACCACAACCGATTTGCCCTGCCGCATCCGATGCAGTACGGTATAACCGCCATGCGTGGGAAAGAGAGTAGCATCATACGTGTGAGAGGGGCGCACAACCGTAACTGGAAATTTCTCTTCCCGATAAGCGCGGATCAGGCGTTCTTCGCAAGCGATTTTGTTGCGCGAATATTCCCAAACCGGGTTGTCCAGCACGGTTGATTCTGTCACCGGAAGGCTGGCAGGCGGGGTCTGGTAAGCCGATGCCGAGCTGATGAAGATATACTGTCCCACACGCCCGCGCAATATCTCAATATCCTGTTCGATATGCTCTGGCGTAAAGCCAATCCATTGCACAACCACATCAAAGCTGTGATCGCCCAGAGCAGTTTTATAAGAATTTGGCTCGCGCACATCACCCGTAAGTTGGATGACTTCCTCCGGGATCGGGCGCGTGGTCTGCCCGCGGTTGAGATGGTAGAGCTGCATCCCCTTCTCGACCGCCAACCGCGAGCAAGCCGAACTGATAATACCCGTTCCACCGATGAAAAGAACTTTTAACATGGCTATCTCCTGTGTTAACATCCAGAAAACATTCTTGGCAAAATTGGTTCAATCTGTGCAAATTGCAGCTTATTTCCCCAAGCCATATTCAGATTGAGCCAATTTTTCGGGAAGTTATTTTTAGACAATCACTATGGTGTCATTCCGACCGAGGGGAGGAATCCCTACAAATATCCTTTGAGACTATGCACTCTGGTGTCTTTGCGTTTTGTTTTGCTATGCCAAATTCGCTAATTGCGCTTGCAGTTTTTCAGCCGTATCCTGATAAGCAGCGAGTTTCTCGCGCTCGTTTTGCACGACTTTCGCAGGGGCTTTTCCGGCAAAGGGGCTGTTGAGCAGCTTCTCCAGGCGTTGAATCTGACTCTCGGCCTCAGCCAATTCTTTCTTCAGGCGAGCGCGCTCTTCCGCCATATCCACCAGACCGGCCAACGGCAAATAAATTTCCACAGTACCGGCAACCAGGGCGATATGATCGGCGGGTTTTTCTTCCAGCGCGGCGTGAATTTCGATTTGATTCTCATCCAGACGTGCCAAAGCAGCGATCACAGCGGCCTGACCTTCAATCAGCGCGGCATGGCTACCCGCGACAAAAATGGCGGGGATGCGCTGCCCGGGCTTGACATTTTTCTCCGAACGCAGGTTTCGGATCGCACGCACAATTTCTTGCACCAATTCGAACTCTATTACCTTTTCAGCCTCCCAGCTTTCTTCTGGGCGCGGTTCCGGCCAGGGCGCCACAATCAGGGCATCAGCCCAGGCTTCCGAGGCGATCCCGGTTTCCTGCGCGGCGATCTTGAGATGCTGCCAGAGTTCCTCGGTCACAAACGGAATGAAGGGGTGCAACATCCGCAAGCTCATATCCAAAACGCGCGTCAATGTCGTCGCGGTATTCACAGCCTGTTCTTCGCCATTCGCCATTTGTAATTTTGCAATTTCCAAATACCAATCGGCAAAATCACTCCAGAAGAAATCATAAATCTGACGTCCAGCCTCGCCATATTGATGATTGGTAAACAGGCGCTCCACCGTACGGATGACATCTTGCAAGCGCGCCCAAATCCAGGAGTCGGCCAGGGACCAGTTGCCCTCACCCCTGGCCCCTCTCCCGTTGGGAGAGGGGGGAAGCGCGGCCAGGATTGTTTCTAAAACAACTTCGGTTTTTGTTAACGCCTGATTATTCCAAAAGCGCAAAACACGAATGCCTTCGGCTTCCAGGTTTGCTGCGCGTTCTGCATCATATTGGGCTTGTTGAGTTTCAGCGTGATGACCGTCATCCAACTCGATAGCCAATTTGGCTTCATGGCAATAGAAATCAAGGATATAGCTGCCTATTGGGTGCTGACGGCGGAATTTATAATCTTCAAGCTGCCGATTGCGTAATAAACTCCATAATAAACTCTCAGCATCCGTAGCACCTTGCCGCAATTCGCGTGCACGCTGGAGTAATTTGGGAGGTAATGGCAATTTTTTGGGGGGATCAGTCCCCTCTCCCGCTGGGAGAGGGGTAGGGTGAGGGAGTCCTTCCAACATTCCCATCACAAATCGCGTCGCATTCCATATTTTGTTGGCAAAGTTGCGGTTTGCCTCCACTTTCTTCAGGCTAAGATTCGTATCGTTGCCCGGCGTGGAGCCAACCAGCAGTGTGAAGCGCAATGCGTCCGTGCCAAGATCATCCATGACAATCAGCGGATCAATCACATTCCCATAGGATTTAGACATCTTCTTGCCATGCTCATCGCGGATCAGTCCATGCAGGTATATCTCACTGAAGGGAATTTCACCAGTGAATTCCAGGCCCATCATAATCATGCGCGCCACCCAGAAGAAAAGGATGTCGTAGCCCGTCTCCATCATCACGGTGGGATAGAAGTACTTCAGATCGGGGGTATCTTTGGGCCAGCCCAGCGTAGAGAAAGGCCACAACCCCGAAGAGAACCAGGTATCCAACACGTCGGGGTCTTGCTCGATGCTTTGGCTACCGCAATGAGCGCAAGCTGTGGGGTTTTCTCGCGCCACCGTAACCTCATTACAGTCGGCACAATACCAAACCGGGATGCGGTGTCCCCACCAAAGCTGGCGGCTGATGCACCAATCCTGGATATTTTCCATCCAGTTGTAATAAACTTTGCCAAAACGTTCCGGCACAATGCGAATGCTTCCGTCGCGCACTGCTGCGATAGCCTTCTCAGCCAGGGGTTGGATCTTAACAAACCACTGAGTCGAGATCATCGGCTCGATGATCTCACCGCCGCGCTGTGAACGCGGAATTTGATGCAGGTGGTCCTCTTCCTTGATGACCAGGCCAGCAGCGCGCATATCCGCCCACATATTTTTGCGGCACTCAAAACGATCCTGCCCCTGATAAGGGCCACCATGTTCATTGACGCGCGCTTCTTTATCCAGCACAGAGATGCTCTCCAGATTATGGCGCATGCCAATCTCATAGTCGTTGGGATCATGCCCGGGGGTAATTTTCAGCGCCCCGGTGCCAAATTCGCGGGCCACATATTCATCGGCAATTACTGGTATTTCACGCCCCAAGATTGGCACAAGCACCTTCTTGCCGATAAATTGCTGGTATCGCTCATCCTCGGGATGCACGGCCACCGCCGTATCGCCCAGGATCGTCTCCGGGCGAGTGGTCGCCACGGGGATAAAGACCTCCGATGTCTCGCCTGCGAGTATATATTTGAAATAATATAGCGTGCCCTGCTCTTCGCTGTATTCAACTTCCAGGTCAGAAACGGCAGTTTTTAGCCCTGGGGACCAGTTGATCAGCCGCGGGCCGCGGTAGATCAGCCCCTTCTCGTACAGACGCACAAAAGCCTCGCGCACCGCGATCTGCAAATCCTCATCCAGCGTAAAGCGTTCGCGCTCCCAATCGCACGAAGCTCCCAATCGCCGAATCTGATTGCTGATATGCCCGCCGTATTCGTGTTTCCAGGCCCAAGTGCGTTTCAGAAATTCATCGCGGCCGACTTCTTCACGGCTGGTACCTTCAGCGCGCAGCGCCTTTTCCACCTGAAGCTGGGTAGCGATCCCGGCGTGATCGCTACCCGGAATCCACAGGGTGGGGATACCTTTCATGCGATGGTAACGAATCATCAGGTCTTCCATGCTGACGAACATGGCATGGCCCAGGTGCAATTTGCCAGTCACATTGGGCGGCGGGATCGAAATCACATAGGGCTTCTGGGAACTATCGTGCCCGGCTTTATTGGGATCATTACTCGGCTTGAAATAAGCGCCATCTTCCCACATTTTGTAAATGCGTTCTTCGGTGGCTTTGAAATCATATATTTTCGGCAATATTTTCATTATGTCTCCAACTTTCACCACAGAGCCACAGAAATTTATATGGTTTTTCTGAGAATTTCTCTGTGCGCTCTGTTTCTTTGTAGTGTTTAAATTACCAGTTTTCCGTGCATTACGGTAACAGCGTTTCCGCCAACCTTTACGGTTTCGATATTCTCTGGCGGGCCGACAACTTCCACGCTGGCCTGTCCGGGACGCTGCATCCAGTGGCCTTGATCGGCCACAAAAACCGGCACCTTGAGCAATCCATAGCGCCACAAGAAAGCTGCCATACCGCCAGTAGCCGATCCAGTAAAGGGGTCTTCAGGGGTATCAGGCGGTACACCAAAATGACGGGCAAAGGTCTGCCCCTCGGGGGTGACGCCTTCCAGACAGAACAGGTGCGGGCTAAAAAAATCCGCGCGGGCGCGGTATGCGCCATACGCGGCCACATCCAGGCGGATGCGGCGCAGCACCTCCAGATCGCGCACGGCGACCATCAATTGCGGCGTGCCCGTACTGACGGTTTGAATCGGCACACCCGGCAGAGCATCCTTCGGCGACAACCCGAAAATGGGCATCACCTCAGCGGGATCGTGCGTAGATAAGAATTGCGGCCTTTTTTGGGACATCACAATCCGTTGGATTATTTCGCCCTCGGAGAATATTTCTACTTCAATGGGGCCGACGTTCAGTTCAAGCCTCAGGTGGGTGACTGGTTCCTGAAGCGCCAGCCGCCCCGTATCAATCAGGGCGCGAGCCGTGGCAATCGTAGGGTGCCCGGCCAGCGGAATTTCTTCTGCAGGGGTGAAATAGCGCACTCCGAAATCGGCAATATCCGAGCGGCGCACAAATGCCGTCTCGGAGAGATTCATCTCTCTGGCAATCGCCAGCATGGTAGCCGAATGCATTTCATCGGTATCGAAAACCACCGCACAGGGATTGCCGCCCAGGGGGGAATCTGTGAAAGCATCAACTTGCAGAAGTTCGTAGCTTTTTATCATTTCATCACCGGCACGATAATTTGCCACGTCAGTGCGCCGTTGGTGGTAGAAACCAGGGCAATTTTGTCCTCATTCCTGGCGACTGCCCAGCCCAGTTTCGCATCCACAAAACTGAATTGTCCGTCCCAATTGAGCGATTTTAGTGGCTCCCAGGACAGGCCGCCATCAGTGGTTTTGAAATAATTGCGCCCGAAAGCCCAGCCCAAATCCGGCGTGACGAATACAAGACTCTCCACCGGGGAGGGTAGCTGGCTGTAGTGCCAATTTTCGCCTCGGTCGGGCGTGGCGTAGATATAGGTCAGGCTGCCTTCGCCAAAAGTAGTATCATTCTGAGAAAGGGTAAAGCAGCGCACAATCAGCAAACCGATTTCATCGGGCTGCAAGAATAGTGGTGAAGATGTAGCGCACTGGCTGACCTCAGTGAACCAATCCAGATCATCGGGAGCGGGCAAAAATCGGGTTTCCCAAGTCTGACCGCCATCAAAAGTCGCCTCGTAAAAAGCCCCCTGCATCACGCCCAGATTATCTTTGCTCACCCAACCAAACTGCTCATCAGCAAAAGCCATTCCAGTGTTATGCAAGCTTTGCAGACCAACGCCATAGGGATCGGCGATGCGCTCCCAGGTTTGGCCGCCATCAAACGTAGCAAAAAGATGGCTGTAATCGTGGCTCATTCCGGCATCAATATGCACCAGCAGCCAGCCAGTACGCTCGTTAATAAAAGTAAAACCTTCGGGATCAAACCAACCTTCCTGCCCGGTCAGCGGCAGGGGCTGGCTGGCCTGCCACGTACGGCCACCATTGCGCGTATACCATATTATTGGGTCTTGCACGGGCGGCGGAGCATTTTCAGGCGTGTAGAGTACCCAGGCCAGGCGCGCATCGGCAAAATGGGCGGTAGCCCTCAGCGTTTCGGCGCTTGCGGGTTCGGGCGGTGTGCGCTCAGCCCAGGTTTGGCCGCCATCTTCGGTGAAAAGGATATGATCGCTGCTCTCGGTTTGTGTGCCAACACCCCAGCCTTTGAGTGCATCGAGCATGTGGATTTGCTGAAGGAAAACTTCGCTCTGCGCGCTGAAAGGCGGCATGGGCGGCGCAAACTCGGCGGAGGGTTGGCTGCTCCCCTCGGGGCTCGATTCTACGCTCGGGGTTTGGGTCACCGTCGCTTGCGCTGAAAGCTGTGCGGCGGCAAATGTATTTCTCCCTGCGCTGCGCTCCGGCTGGGGCCGCGCGGCGGCACTCCCACCCGGCAGATTGCATCCGCCCAGGGCAAGAATCAGAACGATATAGAGTAATTTCCTAATTCGGTTCATGGCTTACTCCAGAAAAACAAAAAATCCTTTCATCCATCGAGGACGAAAGGATCCAACTTCCGCGGTACCACCTCACTTCACCGCGCAGCACGCTGCGCTGGTGCTCTCATGTTCCAACTTGCCGGAGCGCATTAGAACTTCGCTATAACGGGCTTACCCGTGCCGGTCTACTCTCCAATGGATTTCTACGGCATTCGCTCCGGGCGACCTTCGGCGACTGGTTTCTGAGGGCGGCTCGCAGCCTGTGGCCATCCCTTCTCTGGCAGTTCCTGGTCACCTACTCCTCCCGGATGTGGTGTATTCAATTAGCTGGCATTATACACACATGGAATGCCAGAGTCAAGCGTATTATTTGTGAAATTTTCCACAATCCTTGACGCTAGGTACTACTTTGTGCTATCCTTCGGTATTCTTTTGGCCGGTTCTTCGGGTTGTAGTAGAACCGGCATTCTTGAGGTAGTTATGATCCAACGAGAACGCGTTTCTGATAATGTGTTTGTTTTTCAAAGTGAATTATACGCGCAAGTGACTGCCGGGGTAGTCGTCGGTTCCGACTGGGCGGTAGCTATCGATACATTATCGTTTCCGGAAGAAACCCTGGAAATTCGCGATTTCATTGAACAAGAGCTAAAAGTGCCTGTGCGCTATGTGATAAACACGCACTATCACGCGGATCATAGTTGGGGCAATTGTTATTTTCCGGGCGCAATCATAATTTCGCATGCGCTGTGCCGCACATTCTTGCAAGAACGAGGCATTCCGTCACTGGAGCAGGCGCGCAAGGCAAATAACAGCTTTGAAAAATCGAAGATAATATTGCCGCAGATGACGTTTAATGAAGGCGAATCAAGCCTGAAGGTAGACAAGAAAACCCTGACAATGATCCCGCTTCCGGGGCATAGCGCCGATGGGATTGGCGTATTCAACGAAGAAGACCGCATTCTGTTTGCCGGGGATGTATTTATGCCGCTGCCTTATTTGGTTGATGGTGATATTGAAACGATGATTACCTCCCTGATGAAAATTCGCGAGATGGGGCTGGAGAATGTTGTCCAGGGACACGGCGAAGTGGTTCTGCGGGGCGAAGTTGATGAAACCATCGATAGCCATCTGGCATATCTTTCCGCGATTCGCAAAGCTGTTCGGAAAGCATCTCGACGAAAATATCCGGGCGATTTATTGTTGGAAGTCGATATTGAAACATGCGGAAAAAGCCGGGTACTACTGGGTGGTCTGGCAGAAGAGCTACACCAGCGCAATTTAATTGCCTTGTACCGACAGTTCTATGGTGAGACACCGACGCAATCGGCAGCAGCCTGGTAATTTCAAGTAACCAATCAAAAAGAGAGACGCACCCAATATGGGTGCGTCTCTCTTTTTGAATTCAGATTTCTATCCGAAAGGAAGGTTCATCAAGTTACTCGGTTTTGGGTTCACGCTTTGCCCGACGAGCACGCCAGCCCACAAGGCGTTCATTACCATCTATTAACCGTTTAAGGTTGGGGCGCAATGACCATAGAACAAGAATTTCGGCCAATAAACAGTAAATGAGATAATGCCAGGGAGAAAGCCCCATCGCTGCACGAATTGCAAATATGACCGCAGCGATAACGGGCAAGCTGAGGGTGGCAACCGAAGCATAACCAATCCCAAAGAGAATGAGCGCGCCAACAGGTACAAGAATAAAAAACGAAGGCCACCAATAGCCTACCGCGCCACCAACGCTCGGCGCGCCACCGGCCCCGCCACCAATGGAAAGGCGATTATTTTCATCTCTGCGCAACGTAAAAATAGAGTAATTGTGCCCAAGAACAATCACGGCAGGAGCAAGCACTTCAATCCAGATATTGCCTGGGGTGATTGTCCGAGCAAGCCAAACACCAGCGACACCTTTAGCAATATCTGCCAGGCTGGTTGCCAGACCAACGCCAAAACCCGCCGCGCGCATGGCGTTGGTGCCACCGGTTCGTCCGCTTTGGATTGTGCGCACATCCTTGCCCGTAACCAGCTTGACAGAAATATACCCCATTGGAATTGAGCCAATGAAATAGCAAAGCACGATTACTGCTACTGCTAATAGAATTTGCATTTACCATTCCTCCAAATGTATTTGTAGGATTTTTGCCGCGTATTTGCGGCGGCTGTGTTTTTTTGAAATATGGACATTTGTATTAACACAAGTTGCTGCGATGAGTTGCTATAGAATCCACACTGAAATGCCCCATGTTATTATGAAAACCAATGCAGCCTCTAATAGAATCCGTCGCCAAGATTTTTTCTCGATGATATTTGCCGATGTGGTAATCAACATATAAGCGATGCTGACAATGATCAGAGAAAAGTTAATTGGTGGTAAAGGGAAATAATAAAGTGCCGCGGTGATCTGTCCGCTTATTATCAGGCTAATGATGGCCGGTTTTAGCGCAGTTTTAAAATCAAATTGAAATAGCAAAACCCGCAAACTCACCAAACCAGCAGCCAGCGTAATCGCGGGAACGGTCAGGAATAATCGTTCTGCGCGAATGCGCACCATAATTGCCAAAACCAGATAAAGTGCAAAAGCCACGGCTGTCAATGCAATCGAGGCAGGCGCGCGACGAATATCCTGCGGATCAACGAGAATATATTCGGCAATGACGACCAAGATTAAAATCCCCGAACCAACCCCAAAACCGATCCACCAAGGCGGCCCAAAAGGTTGCTGCAAGAGCGCTGAGCCAATGGCCCACGCGGTTAGTGTTGGCAACAGCCAGTGCTGATAGGTGGATTTCTCATCTAGCGCGGGGTGACCGCGCAGCAACCAGTCAACACCGGTGGCGCTCAGCCCAATCACAATCAGAGCAATGATCGAATTGATATTGATGGAGATACCGAGATAAACTCCGGGGAGCGAAAGCGGCAACTCAAAGTTTGGAAATTCAACGAAGCGCGCCAGCACAAAGGTCAGCATGATGGATGCGGCCAGGATGCTAATGCGATCTATTTGAGGCAAGTGTTTTGATTGGGACACACCAGCATTTTACCGTGATTGAAGGGGCAGAGCAATTGCATTGGGGAATCCAAAAAGGATGCTGCAAACAGCATCCTTTTTGGATCGAACATCTAAAAACTCTAGGGGGACCACGGCGGAGTGAGACAAGGCCAGCCGGGATCATCGAATGGACACGCCGGAGTTCGGGTAGGTTCGACCGTAGGCGAGGGTGTATCCGTGGGGACAAAGGGTGTATTCGTCAACGTCGGCGTACTCGTTTTTGTAGGCGTGCGGGTTGGCGTATGGGTACGCGTTGGTGTGGGCGTTTTGCTCGGCGTTGGGGTTTTCGTAGGCGTAGATGTCTTGGTGGGGGTACGCGTGGCAGTCGGTGTTTTTGTGGGCGTCGGGGTGGCCACAACAACGGTATCATCCACAACACAGCGGCCATCAAACGTCAGCGAGACCGTGAAAGAGCCATAGAGCGTACCGCCGTGTCCATCGAAATCGGTCTCCCAGGTTCCAGTTGACCCACTGCCCAGCGCAATCGGCGAAGAGGGGGCCACATTCAGTGTGTGCGGATTCGAGTCATTACCATTATAGTACTGAGAACCATTGAAACTGAAATAATCCACATACATATTCGGCCAGTACTTCGTCCAATAGAAAGATGAATTCGTCAGGTAGATGGTTGCGGGGTTGTTATTGGTCACAGACATCCTGACATCATCGCCCGAAATATAGGCATTTACACTAATATTATTACAGTCTGGGGTAGGCGTGATGGTGGGGGTACGCGTGGGGGTAGATGTGCGCGTAGAAGTTGGCGTGCGCGTGGGCGAAGGCGTGATGGTTGGCGTACGCGTAGCTGTGGGGGTGCGTGTTACAGTAGGTGTGCGCGTGGGGGTGGGGGTACGCGTCGGGGTTAATGTCTGTAACGGGCGCGTTACTGGATCGCGGCGCAACTGGCAACCGTTATCGAAGTCGATTATCACGCCAAAATCATCCGAAACTAGGCCGCTCAACGGAGCGCCAGCGCCCCAATCGTCGTCAAAATCAAGCTGAAAGTCATAGGAACTGCCCGCGTTGAAATCGAGCGGGCCTGCCCAACTGCCCGAAGAATCGGATTGTGTGTCTGTGATGGAATTATAATCCCGGTCGCCACCATTACCCTGGCCCCAGCTATATTCAACGTTCCAGCGGAAAAAGTCGACATTCAGGCTCGAATATCCCATGGCATTGCCAAGTTGTTCGGCATAATCCCAATCGAGGCGAATTCGAGTGACCTGGGCGTCCACAACATCATTGTTGTAGACGGTTAATTCTTGCAAGGCCCAATTCTGGAACACAAAGTCACCCATCGAATAAAGATCACAATCCGGTATAGGAGTAATGGTGGGCGTCGGTGTATCGGTTGGAGTTGGGGATGGCGTAGCTGTGCCGCCACCCACAATGAGTTGGCAGCCCTCGGCAAAGTAGAATATAGAGCCATAGAAATCAACCACCGAAGCGCCACTGAAATTATTGTGGTTATTCATATCGGCGCGAAATTCACGGTACTGGCCGGGGATGAAGCTTAAATCACCACCCTGCCAACCGGGGTCGCTGTTGGTATCCAGATCGGGGGTATTATCGGTTCCATTCCAGAAGCGGGCGTTTGGATTGCGTAGCTCCAAGAAATTCACAAAGGTATTCGATTGGATTTTCGGCCAACGCAAAACAACTCGATTGAGATTGAAGGTGTGATAGCCGCTGGCATTGTTAATATCCACGCGGAAATCATCACTTTCCAGACGCGGATTATTGAGTGTGAGATCATTGCAATCCAGCGTGGGCGTAGGCTGTGGCGCGGGAGCAACCCGTTCGAGGGCGCAGCCGTTATCAAGCTCAATGCGAATACCGAAATCGTCGGATGTGACGCCGGTGATCGGGTCGCTGCTACCAGTGCCGCCAAAGCGCATATCCACGCGCCGATTACCGCTGGCTGGTAAAACCAAAGGCCCTCCCCAGGAGCCGGGGCTGTCCACGCTGGTATCGGTAGGCGGGGTAATGTCGTCATTACCCCCCCCACCACCCCAGATGATGTCACCTTGCCATTTAAACCAGTTCGCATACATGCTCGGCTCACCAATGCCAGCATAATAGGCTTTGGCATTGGCCCAATCGAGAATAATCTTGGTGACATTGGCATCCGATCCAGCAGCGTTATAAACGTACATGCGTAGATGCGGCGCCCAACTTGATAGCTCAAAATCAGTCATGGTGTAGGCCGAACAATCGACCTGGGTGTTGGTGGGCGTTACTGAAGGGGATGGCGTAGTCGAAGCGGTGGGCGTGAGCGAGGCAGTGCTGGTGAGCGTAGGCGTGCTGGTAATGGTGGGGGTTCGGGTCCAGGTTGGGGCGGCAGTAATCCCACCGGCCACACTGACCACGCGCGAGGTGCGAAAGCGCTCCACAATGCCTTCTCGCCAGGCATCCAGGGGTAAATCCGGCCAAATATTGTTGATGAAGGGCAACATCATTTGATGGCGATAACTCACCACCACGCGCACACGCTGCCCGGGCAGGCCGGCATCATCCATCAGGATATTACTAGGCAATGCAGGTTGAAGGCATAGCGGAATGCTGTAATTGAACTCGTCGTAGACATGTTGTTCACTACAAATTGTGACGTGGATATACCCCGGCGTGGCGGTATTGCCAATATCGCCGATGGTGTGATTGGTGAGGAAATCAATATAATCACCCAGCGCACTATCCATAACATAGATGCCAGCTCCGCCTGCACGGGCAGCATCGCGAATAGATGGCAAACGCGCCCAATCGATTAAATCAGTTGACATTTGCTCGGCATTGGTTGAATACGAATCGGGCACTTCGCAATTGACAACCCCATCGGCCAAATCTGCAGCGGCGTAGCTGCCCCCCAGCGCCGCGGCGGCTTCATCGCAATATTGCTCGTCAAATTGCCCAGTGATCGCATAGCGCAGGCCCAAGCGGGCTGCGTTTTGCACGGCCATCCATGAGAATACCAGCCGCCCAAATTCGATAATGCCAAACAAGAGCAGCAAGAGCAACGGTAAGGCAATAATAAACTCGACCATTGCCTGGCCGCGGGTACGAGGTTTTTTGAATGAAAAATGGAGCTTTTTCATGGCATGGTCCTGTATGGCAGCCCAATGATTGTCATCGGCTGATACGGGTGTAAATGCGATCGGCAATATTTTCAAAAATCTGTGATAAAAAGGACGCGTTGGGCGCATAATAATAATTGCCGCAATGCGATTGAGGCGCTGTAGTTGCACAAGGATCGTTGCCTCGCGAGCCATCATCACCCAGGTTTGCCATATAGCGCAGCATAATTTCACCAGCATAGAGGGGCGGCTGGGCGGCTTTGCCCAAACCAATGCTGTAGACTGCAATATCATTGCCGTTGATAGGCTCATCTGGATTGGTTGATTCCATCAGGGCGACTTGATCGATCATATCGTAGGTGTAATCTTCGACGTCGTAGGATGGCGTGCTGTCGCCGACCCAGGTTGAACCTGGCGGACATTCATTTGAGGCTGAATGATTGGGGCCACAATGCCGTGTGGACGGGTCGTTATCCTGACACCACGGAAAGTTCCACATGCGATTGTGGATGCTGCCGCCGCAAAAACCATTCGGGAAGGATGAATCAACTTCCGGCGGCACATCGCTGACATTCGTGGCGCCATCCGCAAGGAAAACGATGACCCAAACGGCTTCTTGGCGGCCAAACTGGGCCAGGATATTGCCCGCCACGCGGATCCCACAACCTGTACAGGTTGAAACAATGGAATCATTAATGAGACCTGCGCCGCCATTATCATTGGTATCAAGATCGCCCAATAAACCATCGCCATCAATATCCAGGGGATTCAAATCTCCGACTCCCGGACTGCCAAATGGGACAACAGAAGAAGAGTCGAGATCGTCGTGTAAAGGAACGCCATCAATGGCGCTCTTAACGGTTGTAAAGTTACTTTCCAGGTTTGAATACATCGTAGCGTTGAAATCAAAGCCGACTACAGCAATGCGGTCATAGCCTTCAAACAATGAATCAACCAAAGCTTTGGCAGCATCTTTGGCAGTGCGCAGCGGCTCGCAGGTATTACTGCCATTACAGGCAGCCGGATTGAAATCGGCACCATAACCGCTGGTAGCTTCACCCATCGATTCGGATGTATCAATCACCACAACCACATCTACGGTAGCTGCTTCGCCGATGGAACTGGTCGTCATAGGAATGCTCTGTATGCCAACAAGGCTCAGGAAGTAAACCGGGACATTTTGTGTAGCCTGCACCCACGCCAGTTTGCGGGGATCTTCGCCTGCGCCCACATTAGGGCATTGGGCCGTAAACTCGGCTGGCTTTGTGGTGTCGTCGCAGATATAGGCCTCCAACGAACTGATATCTGCGACATTATGTAATGCGATCATTTCGCGCGCAGCTTCGGTGATACGGGTTTTGCGTTGAGTATAGGTCAGCGATGGATTCTTGATGTTATTGGCGGCGGCAACAGCGGCTGCATCCACCGCGCGTTTGAGTTGTGTATAGGTTACATAGATTGAACCCACATCCGTGACCAGACCTACAAAAGCCAATAATGCCAAAAATGAAATCACCATAATGACAATCGCCTGCCCGCGCTCAGTACGGCCAGGATTCTGAGGCGAAGCGATTACCTGTTTCTTTTGGGATGGATGCAAGTTTATTTTGTACATGCGGTTAAAATCTACGGAATCGGCGTGGGGGTTGGGATGGCCTCAAACGCGGGCATGATTGAGTAGGCATGCATGCGCAAAGGGTTGTCAACATAATCAGATAGAATAGGCAAGTTCAATACATGATGGTAACAATAATACACTTCAACAATAACAATGCCCTTATTGGTTGGCGCTCCCGCTTGGAACATAGATTGAACTTCAGTATTTGTAAAATAAGGCGTGGTGTTTATCACATTGCCATCACAATCTTTGGTCCAGCTTTCGCTGCCCGCCCAACCGTCGCTAGCCGTTGATAAAGACCAGACCCCATCGCTATCTGCCGGCCAGCGGTTACTGATGGTATTGCCGGAAACCGTCAAAACAGAGATGGCAATATCATCCAGATTGGTATCCAGTGGCACAAAAGGGTTAAAACCGGTATCAAGAATAATGCAAGCCGTATCAAAATAATAATGCAGGGTATTTCCATCCGAACAGGCCGCGTCGGGCAATGTTCCCCCTGCAGCATTGAGCGTGAAGGGATCGCGCAAAGACGCGAAACGCGCCG
>JABGRQ010000047.1:0-21653 GCA_018648225.1 Chloroflexota bacterium | reverse complement strand
AGCCTGGGCGGCACGCCGTAGCTGTTTGCGCCATCAAAGTTAATATCGATGAAGGCATTCCCCTCGACCTGAACATTGTATCCGATCAGTTGCGTGTTAAACGGAGCTGTTAATGCGCCGGAACCTGTCGCTGTAATATCCCCATCTGGCGCGAATACTGTGCCGGTAAATTGAGTTTCGCTGTTGCCGGTTAGCTGCACATCGCTGGTATTCCCTGGGGCGAGTAAAATTAACATACCCGAAAGGGCAGGAGATGGATCCGGATCAGCCGCGGGAGCACTTAAAACAGATGGATTGCCTTCGTCATCGCCACCGCCCGAGATCAGGACACGCCCATTCGTTGCATAGATAGTTACCCCATCACCATAAAACCAGGCTGTCGTAATCTTGAATGCAATCGGGGAGCCAGTCACACAATACAAACCCGGGTTGAGAGTAACTGTGTCCTTGCCATTGTCGTTGATTTGCGAATAAACGCCTGGCTCAAGAGTAACATCCTGGCCACTGGGTATGCTGCGATTCGGCAGACCAGAGCAATCGGGCAAATCAACATCATAGGATGCAGCCGGGAGTTTATCGGGGACATTCGTTGCTTCCGGATCTAATTCCCCAGAACTGCAATTGGTCATCTCCTCAACATATCCGATGCCATTCGGTGAGTCAACAATAACTTCAAAGTTTGGCCCAGATCCATTGCATTTCAAACAACCATTGGAGAAGATGCCGCCGCCATGCACGTATGTTCCGCTGCTGCCGCCAACAATAACGCCATTACTATTGCCGGAGCAAGCGGCATCATTCAAGGCCACAATCGCATGTCCAAATGCCAGGGGTGTGCGCGGTCGAATACGGGCAATCGTTTCGGCCTGTTCCTGTACAGGGCCGGAATAAACAAAATGAACCAGCGCCGTATTGGTGGTGCGCGTGATCAAAGTATTCACATCCAGATATTTGTCTAAATAAGTGCCTTTGTCCTCATCATCCACACAAATAACCTGAACACCGTGAAAATCGGAAACATCATAATCAATCGTGTAATCATTGCTGGCGGCACGTCCAACGGCAGCCAGGGCGGCGGCATTTTGCACCGCGGTAACATTGACCGATCCACAGTCAAAGTTATTAAAATATACTCCAAGATTTTCCATTTCCTGGGCAGCTACACCAGCCCCCGCCAACGAAGAAGCATCCGTAGCGTTTTGCGCATGGCGGCGGTCGGCATAAATCATACCGCCATCAATGGCCAGGGCAGCAAAACCTAAAAAGGCCACAAACGCCAACACCAGCAAAACAATTGCCTGTCCCTGCTCAGAATTTTGATTTGAATTTTTTTGCATGGTAATCCCTCGACTTATGGACACATCGGGCTAAGTATCGTATCGGTTACGCTGGCAGTGATATTAAAGTTTTGTGAACCCACCAATGTTCCCAAAAACGGCATGGTGATATTGAAATTACTAAACTGAACAACCACTTGAATCGTGTTGCTCCCATTCGCGCAGGCTCCGCTGAATGTTGGCAAAATGCTGACCGTGGAGGTATCAATGCGATTGGTGAGCACAGCCATGCCCCGACTATTGATACCCGAAGAATCAGCAGGATTGATCGAGCCGTACACAGCAGCTTCCTGCGCGGCATCGCGCAGTGCGATATACGTAAAAAAGGCGCGCCCTAAATCAACAATTCCAGCAATCAGTATCAGCAAAACAACCAGCGTAAGGGCTAATTCAGCGAAACTCTGACCGCGCTCTGAACAATTATCTTTGGGAAGCTTTCGATTAACCATGAGTAGCTTTTTACCTATACGCATTAGTAACTATCATCCTCTTTACAGGCATTATCATTATCAAAGCGAGCGCTGACGTTATAGCCGCTGGTGGGGCTATTTTTGAAGTTAAAAACAATCGTCGCCGTATTCCCGGCAACCAACTGGCGGTTGGCAACCGGGCCAACGAAGGCATTGTCTGTAGGTAAATCCGTTGGGGGGGCAGTATCTTTGTAATTTATGGTATTGCCATTTAGCGTGATGCTGTTCAAGTCTTGCCCACCACCATTGTCCCAGTTGATGTACAGATCTGTCAGTGTGATCGTGAAGCTGCTGTCATTGGTGATATACCAGGTGACAGTATCGCCGGCACGCGTGGGCGGCGGCGCCGAGATGCTGCAGCTATCATTATCTTGAATAGTGAGAGTATACTGATTATTTGGCGCAGTTGCCGCCGTGGCATTGGTAGGGCTGCCCAGGGTGACTTCAACAGTCTCGTCGCTCTCGGCAGTAGCATCATTATTAATTGTGATCGTAATATCTGCCGAAGGTGAACCGGCAGGAATCGTCACCGGGCTGGTTGTGATGACATAGTCATTGCCTGCGCCCTGTGTTGCGCTTCCGCCCGTTACCGAGAATGGCACAGTAACGGTCTTGCCCGACAGCGTGCTGAGTTGCGCATGGAAAGTAACCGCGCCGACAGCTTCGCTTACCGATTGTGTGGTCAAATCAAACGATACCACCGGAGGATCATCGTTATCGGTGATAGTGGCCGTGTGTACGCTGGGAGAACCTTTGGTAGCGTTGGTGGGAGTTCCCATGGTAATAATGACAGTTTCATTATTTTCATCGAGCGTATCGTTATAAACCGTGATAATCAAATTGGCAAATTGCGAACCTGCGGGAATGTTGACCGGGCTGGCAGCAACGGAATAATCATTGCCTGCACCCGCGGTGGCCGTGCCACTCAACGCAAAGGGGATGGTGACTGCATCGCCCCAGGCGTAATTCAACTCAATGGACACATGGATTTCGCTGGTGCCCTCTGGGCTGGTCTGGCTGACGTTGGTAAACTTCACCGTGGGCGGATCGGCCACCTCCACAATGGTGGCGGTGTGGGTGGTAAGCGCCCCTAAAGAAGCATTGGTCGGCGTCCCAAGAGTGAAAATAACGGTCTCATCGCCTTCGATCAACCCATCATCTACGAGTGAAATCACAATGTCGGCGGATGGGCTTCCCGCCGTGATGACCAACGGGCTGGCGTTCACCACAGAGTAATCACTCCCATTGGTAGCCGTCCCGCCAAGGCTGAACGGCACGCTGACCGCGCGCCCAGAGGGTGTACTCAACTCAACGCTGATCGACATCAACCCGGCGCTCTCCGGGCCGCTTTGCGTCGCCAGGGCAAAAAATACACTTGGGGGGTCGTCATTATCATTGATCGTGGCAGTATGCACAGAAGGAGACCCCTTGGCAGCGTTTGTGGGGGTGCCCATGGTGATAATCACGGTTTCAGCATCCTCTTCGTCCAGCGAGTCATCCGTAACTGTAATGGTAATATTCACCGACATAGCGCCCGCCGGAATAGTCACCGGGCTGGCCGTGATCGAATAATCAGCGCCTGTGGTGGCTGTGCCACCAAGTGAAAACGGAATTTCCACATCCACCCCTGCGGCCACATCAAGTTGCGCCTGAAAAACTAGCGCGCCAACATCTTCGTTACCATTCTGGCTGGCAGAACTAAACGAGACCGTTGGCTCCGTATCATTATCCACAATTGTGACAGTATGAGTATCGGGTGTCCCCTTGGTTGCATTAACCGGTGTTCCCATTTCGACAATGATGGTTTCATCATTTTCGTAGACGGCGTCATCAGCAATGATGACGGTGATGGTTGCGGTGTCGCTACCAACACCAATTGTTGCTGAAATCGGCGTGATAGTGTAATCCACCCCATTGGAGGCAGTTCCGCTAACCGTAAGCGGCACGGTAACCACTGAAGTTGCGGTCGCACTCAACTGCAAACCAATCGAGATGCTGCCAGCATCCTCGTTGGCGCTCTGGCTTGAAGCGGTGAACACCACCGAGGGCGTAGCTCCGCCACCTCCACCGCCTCCCCCCCCTGCCCCAGGCGCGCCGCCCACGCCCAAGTCAATATCCTTTACAATGGTACGCACGCTCTCGGCGCTAAGTGTAAAACCGGGAATATTTACCAATGGCACAATTGGTTCATAAAATGCCTGCACTTGAACAACCACGCGATCCCGTCCGCCAACAATATCTTCAATATCAGCGGCTGTCAGCGCCGAGCAATCGGATGCAATCACAGGAGCGCCCGGACCCTCATCGTAGCTGATGGTCACAGAAGTGAGATTTACCAGAGAGCCAACGCCGGTGGCAGCGGACTGAATGCCCGTGCAATCGGCGAATTGCGGCTGCCCGCTGGTGTCATCGACCGCAGACCCATACCGCACCGCCTCACTACTGGCAGAGTTCAAAGCTGAATAAATAAACAACAAGCGCCCAAATTCAACTATGCCCATCGAGATGAGCAACAATATAGGCAATACGAGCGCAAACTCGACAAGGCCTTGAGCTTTTTCAGTTTTTCCCTGGAGTTTCATACTCAACACCATATTTTTCTCATTCCTACTACAACATGTCACAAAGAATTTTTTTCAAAATCAGGCTAATACTTGTGTATGCAATCCATCGCTCTCCATGTGTCCATTCACTTAAATCAATAATGACCCCATATTCTTAGTAAACGGAGTGTTAGGTCTCCTGTTACACCACTTTTGCACAGTAAGCCTATCAGATTTGCAAGCAAACAAAAAAGGCGCTCACAGATGTAAGCGCCTTTTGCTGGAATATAAACATCTATCTATTTATTTTTGTCTTTGCCGGTGGTTTTATCTGTTTTATCATCATTGCCTTTTCCACTATTGCCATCCGTAGGATTATTGTCTTTATCATCATTCTTGTTATTCCCGGATGTATCTTCTGATGATGCGGGGGCTTCGGGAGGCGGCGATGTGGGAGCCTGCGGAGGCGGAGACGTAGGCGCCTGTGGGGGTGATGGTATTTTCCACAAGCATCAGGGCTTCGGAGGATTCTTTGGAATCTTGTTCTTCGTCCGATTCTTGCTCATCATCAAGATTGAACACTTGCCGCATTTTCGCTAAAGTAGTTTGTGTTTGTTCAATCGCAAGGTCAAAATTTGGTTGCATCGAATTTTGAATACCCTGGAGTTCGGAAAGCGCGGGCAAGAGCGAGGCGAGCACCTCGGAAGATTGTTCCGCCAACTGTTGCGCCCGGGGCAGATCGACTGCCGCGACACGCTCCAGGGCGCTGCCTAACTCTGCAATGTGTTTCTGATAATTTTGCAAAGCCGGGGAAGCGGCTTCCAACTCATCTTGTTGCGAAAGCATGTGCAATTCACTAACCCGACTGGACGCAAAGTGCAGACGGAGTTGAATTTCTTTTCCATCATCCGGATTCACGAACAAACGGGTTTCTTCAATGGATAATTTCACTGGATACAGCGCTTCGCCGGGCAGTGAACTGGCCGCAACCAGGCCCGTTGACGTGAGAGCAATACCCAAAACCAATAATAGCGTAAAAGCCAATCGGAGAACCGGGCGGTAGATAAATTTGCCTGTACTTTTTGGGGGAGTAGCTTTGATTTGATGCATGAGGCGTCGACGCGAAACTACTCTGAACTCCTGCCGCGGCCGCATACTCTGCCCGGTTTGCTGAAGCCAGATCGCGGCATCCAGCTCATTCTTTAGCTCATCCGCGAATTTTGGGTACAAAGCGACTGCATCGTCTACGCTTTTTCCCTCAAGCATAACCAATGCCAGGCAATGATCCAATGCATTTGCAATTTTTTTGCGCTTGCCAAATACCAACATATCAATCTCTACCGTTACTGCTGCCCAATTGCTTGCGTAACGCAGCCAGCGCCCGATGCTGCAATACTCGCACCGCTCCCGATGAACGCTGCATAACTTTGGCGGTTTCATCCGGAGAAAGCCCGCTCAGAAAACGCAATACCAGTACATCGCGATAATCTTCGCGAATATTATCTAAGTACTGTTTCAGTTGTTGATGTTCTTGCTTAATTACGATAATCGCATCCGGACTTTTTTCAGCCCCTCGCAAAGAGCCAATATCCTCCGCTTCAACTGTATCCTCATCTTGACGTTGAGACTGACGGTAATGGTCAATCAGCAAATTACGCGCAATCCGAAACAAATATGCCGAAAAAGGATACCCCTTTTGGCGATAGTTCTTTAATGAACGCCAGGCACGCAAAAATACCTCACCAGTCAGGTCTTCTGCATCCAGTGGATCACTCGTGCGAGAAGCCAAAAAGTTGTATATTGCGTCAACATAGTAATCGTGAAGCTCACCAAAGGCATCACTATCACCATGTTTTGCCCGTTTAACCAACTGAGCATCTAACTGAACTCGTTGGTCGTTTTTCCAATCGCTCATTAAAACAGCTATCCTCAGATTTTGTTACATTTACTCTGTTTCTTACAGATTTGTAAGCCTGGAAGCATAATTTGCCTATTCGATATCGAGTTCCAGCGTTACCGGGCAGTGATCAGAACCGAAAACATCATTACGGATGACAACATCTTTTACCAATGGCAACAAACTCTCACTGACCAAGAAATAATCCAAACGCCAGCCGATGTTGCGCTCGCGTGCGTTGGCGCGATACGTCCACCAGGAATATTGCTCGCGCTCGGGATACAGTTCGCGAAAAGCATCCACAAACCCATGCTGCAAATAGGTATCAATCCAGGCGCGCTCTTCAGGCAAAAAGCCAGTAGTTTTTTGATTCTGCTTGTGGTTACGCAGATCGATCTCCTGGTGACAAGTGTTAAAATCGCCACAAATCACAATCTGTTCCCCGTTTTTATGCAATGCATCACAAATGTTGAGTAATTCCGCGTAAAACTCCAGCTTATAGTCCACGCGGCTATGGTCGCGGCTCCCATTGGGAAAATAGCCATTGAAAAGCGTGAAGTCCGGAAATTTTGTTCGAATCATCCGTCCCTCAACATCATACTTTTCTACGCCCAACCCTTTGGTAGATTCCAGCGGCGCCTGCTGCGTAAAAGTTGCCACGCCACTGTATCCGCCGCGTTCCGCCGGATGCCATTCGGCATGCCCATGAACACGTTCAACCAAATCGCGTTGCTCAGTATCCAATTGATCTGGCCGCACACGAATCTCTTGCAAACAGAGCGCATCAGACGGCTCACGATTCCACCAATCGGCTGCGCCCTTACCGAGGGCGGCTCTTAATCCATTTACATTCCAAGTAGTAATTTTCAATTATGAACTCCTAATAATTATGCCCATATTGTACACTATTGCAAAAAAATTGCAGTTAACAGTTGCGTTTGTGCAGGAAAAAGGTGCGACTCATTTAGAAGAAATTATCGTAGCCGGGGAAGCTCAAAAGAGTATAATAGCATTTACCCAATAATTACCTGAAATGGAGTCAAAATGAGTCTCAGCAAACAAGCTCGATCCATTGCCACCTCCCCCACATTTGCGCTCAACGAAAAAGCACAACTATTGCGTGCCAGGGGCGAACCCGTGATTCACTTGGGGATCGGCGAACCCAAAAACCCCACGCCGATTAACGCCATCTTGAGTTCTTCGGCACAGCTACGCGTGGGGGATGTGAAATATGCGCGGGTGGATGGCACACCTTCCCTTAAGAAAGCCATCATCCGCTATACCGAGGAAAACTACGGGCGCGTGGTCGCCCCGGAGAATATCATCGTCACCACAGGAGCCAAACAATCCATATTCAATATTCTCTATACGCTGCTCAATCCGCAAGACGAAGTCGTGCTGCTGGCGCCCTACTGGGTCAGCTACCCGGAGATGGTCAAAATGTGCTACGCAATCCCCGTGGTCGTCACGCCCGAGGATGGCACCTTCTACCATCGCATGGCCGATATTGAGCAGGCGGTCAGCTCATATACCAAAGCCATTATCATCAACAGCCCCAACAACCCTTCCGGGGTGATGTACAGTGCCGACTTCATCGCCGAATTGGTCGAATTCTGCGAGCGCAAGGGCATTTATCTGATTATGGATGATATTTACCACAAGCTGGTTTTCGACCGCAAACCGTGGACGCCGGGCTACCAGCACACCCAAAAAGATGTCGAAAATTCGCATCTAATCGTTGTCAACGGCATCTCCAAAGCCTACGGCATGACCGGCTTCCGCATCGGCTGGGCGATTGCGCCGCGCAAAATCGTGGAAGTGATGATTAACGTCCAATCGCAGATGACCTCCAACCCGGCCACATTATTACAATCTGCCGCCGAGGGTGCGCTGACGGGGCAGCAGGGCGTGATCGAAAACCTGCGCCTGACGATTGAGAACAACCGCAACGTGGTGATGAATGAACTCAAAGCCTTCAACGACCTCAAGATTATCCCGCCGGATGGCACATTTTATGTCATGCCGGATTTCCGCGCCTATGGAAATAGTTCGGTAAAACTAGCCGATTTTCTGCTCGAAAAGGCGCTGGTCGTGACGGTCCCTGGGGTGAGTTTTGGCCTGGAGGGCTATCTACGCCTGAGCTTTGCCGGTTCGGTCAAGGACCTCACCGAAGGGGTGGAGCGAATGCGTTGGGCCTTAGACCCCACAGCCCCGAATGAAATTTATATTGGCGACCGGAAACTTATCCGAGACTGGCTGTAACTACGGGTTGAAAAATGAAGATTGGAAAATATTCTGTAACTTTCAACCTTCAACTTTCAACTTTCAATCGGAGTCCCTATGAACAACCTTCTTAACATCAAAACCCCCGCCGAAGTACAAGCCCATGCCCTCAAGGGCGATTACAGCCTGAGCAATCACGGCTTCACGAACCTTCGTCTGGCCTACTGGAATTTACCCACCGAATCGCTCTACGAAGAGATCGTTTTCCGCGGCGAGGGGCATATCTCGCACGCCGGGGCGATGATTGTGCCTTCGGGCAAGCACACTGCCCGCGCCGCGCAAGACAAGTTCGTCGTGCGCGAACCCTCCACCGAAGAAGATATCTGGTGGGGCGAATACAACCGCCCCTACGGGCGCGAGAAATTCGACGAACTCTTCACGCGCCTGCAAGGTTTCGTGCAAGGGCGCGACCTCTTCGTGCAAGATTGCTACGCCGGAGCGCACCCCGAATACCGCTTGCCCGTTCGCATTATTACCGAATTCGCCTGGCACAGTCTCTTCTCGCGCAATATGTTCATCCTGCCGCAGAGCGCCGAAGAATATCGCACGCATGTACCCCAATTCACCGTGGTTGCGCTGCCCTCCTTCAAGGCCTTTCCACCTGTAGATGGCACACGCTCCGATACATTTATTGCCCTCAATTTCGAGCAGCAGTTGGCGATCATCGGCGGCTCGGCCTATGGCGGTGAGATCAAAAAATCCATCTTCACTGTGCTGAATTATCTACTGCCCAAAGAGGGCGTAATGACGATGCATTGCTCGGCCAATCAGGGCGACGATGAAGACGTGGCGCTCTTCTTCGGCTTATCAGGAACAGGGAAGACCAGCCTTTCGGCAGACCCCAATCGCAAGCTGATCGGCGATGATGAACATGGCTGGAGCGATGACGGCGTGTTCAACTTCGAGGGGGGTTGCTACGCAAAGGTGATTCAACTCTCCCCCAGCGCAGAGCCGCAAATTCACGCCTGCACCCAGCGCTTTGGCACCGTACTCGAAAACGTGATCTATGACCCGGTGACACGCCGGATTGATCTCGACGATGATGAACTCACCGAAAATACGCGCGCCTCCTATCCGATCCATTTTATTGATAACGCCCTGCCCGGCGGGCGCGGTGGGCACCCGAAGAATATCCTTTTGCTCACCTGCGACGCCTCCGGGGTGATGCCCCCGATTGCCCGGCTAACCCCGGAACAGGCCATGTACCACTTCATTTCAGGCTACACCTCCAAAGTTGGGGGCACAGAAGTTGGCCTGGGCGAAGAACCGGAGATCACCTTTAGCGCCTGTTTTGGCGCGCCATTCATGGTGCATCATCCGGCCAAATATGCCGAGCTATTAGCCCGAAAAATGGCGCGCTACGGAGCAACGGCCTGGCTACTGAATACCGGCTGGGTGGGCGGGGCGTATGGCGTTGGAAAACGCATTAGCATCCGCTATACGCGCGCCATGCTGACCGCGGCGCTGAATGGCGATTTACAGAACGTGGATTATTACACCGAACCGGTTTTTGGCTTTGAAGTCCCCAAAAGCTGCCCCGGCGTGCCGGAAGATGTGCTGTACCCCAGTAAATCGTGGCCGAGCAAGGCCGCCTACAACGACAAATATCGCCAACTTGCGGCGCGTTTCATTGAAAATTTCAAGAAATTCGCTGAAGATGCACCCCCCGAGGTGCGAGCCGCCGGGCCGAAGCTGGATGTGTTATAAATAAAAAAAGAAGCCGGTCGATAAGAAAATCGACCGGCTTCTTTTTTTTATACATCAGCGCTTGAGCGCCGCCCGGATACGAGCCAATAATTCATCGGGGTGGACGGGCTTGACAACATAATCTACGGAGCCAAGATCAAGCCCAGCGACTTTATCATCCACCTGGGAGCGCGCCGAGAACATGATCACGGGGATATTCATGGCCTGTTCATCCGTTTGCAAATCAGCCAGCACTTCAAAGCCATTTTTGCCGGGCATCTCTAAATCTAACAAAATCAGATCGGGCTGTATCTCCCGGGCCAGAGCCACCGCATCGAGGCCTGAGTCGCTGCAACGCACGTCGTAGCCCTTGTTTGTCAGCAGTTTCGATACCAGCGCACGAACTTGCGGGTCGTCATCAACCATCATAATTATTTGCGACATTTTTCCTCCTTGTTATGAAGTCGCTATAATGCCCAGGCCAGTAAAAATCCCACAATTGCCACGATCACCCCAAAGTGCAGGAACAGGTCGCTCTCGGCGAGCCAACTACCCCCCAGGCAAAGCCTCATGACAAAATTGATCGCCACAAAAAGCACGCCCACCAACGGGAGCAGGCCTTTGCGTTGGGACAGGTAATCCGACAAACGATCCAAAAAACGATTGAAAGACAGCATCAGACCTCCACCTCCTGCGCATCTTCATCGACAGCTTCTTCTGGCAAAAATGATTTGAACTGGGCCAGGTAACGTCCGGGCAGCCGCCCGCGGATATGCACGCCCTTGTGGGTGTGCTCGACGAGTTCAACCTCGCCTTGCGCATGAAATAGAGAGATCAGGCGGCCTTCACTATAGGGCAAGAGCATATCCAACGGGGTATAAAATTCAAAAAGTTGCTGCTGAATCGCGGCCAGCAAATCGCCAATGCCCTCGCGCTGCAAGGCCGAAATCGCCACCGCATCGGGGAATTCATCCAGCGCCAAACGAGCCGCGCCGGGGTCATGGAGGCGGTCGATTTTATTGAGCGCCGTCAAAATGGGGATGTGGTCGGCATCTATCTCTTTAAGGGTTTGCAACACGGCCTCGGCCTGGGCATGCACATTGGGATGTGTAATGTCGAGCACATGCAAAAGCAGATCAGCTTCGGCGATTTCTTCGAGCGTGGCGCGGAAGGCTGCCACCAACATGGTGGGTAACTTTTGGATGAAGCCAACCGTGTCGGTGAAGAGGATCGGCGTGCCATCGGAGAGTTCAACGCGGCGGGTCGTGGGATCGAGCGTGGCAAAGAGTTGGTCGGCCACATAAACATCCGAGGCTGCCAACCCATTGAGCAAGGTTGACTTCCCGGCGTTGGTATACCCCACTAAGGCCACAATGGGAATGCGCGAACGCTTGCGCTGAGCGCGGTGCCGTTGGCGATGGGCGCGGACTTTATCGAGTTCGGCGCGCAAATGGCTGATGCGGCGGCGAATATCGCGGCGATCCACTTCGAGCTGGGTTTCTCCGGGGCCGCGCAAACCCACGCCGCCCGCGCTGCCGGTGCGCCCGCCGCCACCGCCCGCCTGTCGAGCCAGATGGGTCCAGGCGCGGGTCAGGCGCGGCAGACGGTATTCGTATTGAGCCAACTCAACTTGCAACGCCCCCTCGCGCGTGCTGGCGTGCTGGGCAAAAATATCCAGAATGAGCGCGGTGCGGTCGAGCACGCGCACATCTTCGCCAAAAAGTTTCTCCAATTCGCGCTGATGCCGCGGCGAAAGCTCCTCATCGAAGATAATCACTTGGGCATCCAATTCTTCGGCGAGCAGTTTCACCTCTTCCACTTTACCTGCCCCGATAAAGGTTTTTGGGTGCGGTCGAGCACGTTTCTGGGTTTCGCTGCCAACCACATCCAGCCCAGCCGTTTTGGCGAGTAAGGCTAACTCACTCAGCGAATCATCCAGAGAGAGTAAGTTTTCCTGATCGTTAAACTCTGCCCCAATCAAAAAAGCCGATTCGGCAGGCGGTTTGGTTTTGTAAACTTCTTTAGACATAACTTACTTCCTTAGGGTCACGCACTTTCACAAGAAAAAGTGCGATTTACTGAGCGAAATAACTACATTCAGGACTTGCGTCGCTGATTCCAGCGCTTCGCCTTGCGCTGCTCGCCAAGCGGCTCAAAGAGCTTGCTCAGTTTTTCATCGGGCGATTCTTTTCGTATTGGCAACAAAATGTGGAATTTTGAGCCTGGACAAATCGTTTCATCATAACCATCCGATTCAACCCAGATTGCGCCGCCGTGGGTTTCAACAATCCCCTTGGTAATGGGCAGCCCCAACCCCGGGCCTCCGCCCTTGAATTTGGTTTTTCCGCTGGAGTGTAAAGCCACGTTCCCCAGACGGCCAAATTTTTCAAATATGCGTTCCTGATCGTCGGGGTTAATCCCAATGCCGGTATCTGCAATGGTTACTTCGATGAAGCCGGAAAGTATGCGTCCGTTGATGGTAATTCTTCCCTGATTCGGGGTGTATTTAACCGCGTTCGAAAGAATATTCCAAAGGGCCTGATACAGCCGTTCAGGGTCGGCAAAGATCATCTCGTTGTAACCGGGGAATTCCTGAATATCCAGGGTCAGATCGCGCTCTGCGAGTACGGCGCTGATTTCATGCTGGGCGATTCCCAGTAACTGATTCAGCCACACCGGCTGGAAATTCAACTTGAGCATATCATTATCAATCAGGGAAACATCGATCATATCTTCAATGATTTCGCGTAAACGCTGAACGCCGCTGCCAATGCCGTGGAGCATAATTTCGGCCTGTGCCATAACCTGTGCTTCATTCAGGTGAATATCCCCAAGCATCGAGGCATACCCTTCGATCAACGTCAGCGGCGTGCGCAACTCATGCGCGGCTACGGAAATAAAATCGGATTTGCTCCGATCGAGACGCTCCAGTGTGCTGCGGGCTTTTTCCAATTCTCCCGAAATATGGCGCACATAAATATCGGTTTCGAGTTGCGAAGAGTATTGCAGGGCGTGCGCGTGCAGCGGAAGCACCGCGTCTATCAAATCCAGCGCATCCTCGGGATTCAAGATTTCACGCGCTACATGATTCAACGAGAGCATGATATGCCCCAGAATCGGGACCAAACTGGCTTCGCGCTGCTCGCGCTCGGACTGCGTGCGCGCCTCGGTCCACTGATCCAGCACATCATTCAACCAGGCAGGATCACCGCTGCTGATCGCCTGGCGCATTAGATCGAAATAACGCTCCAGTTCATCACGGAAACTTTCGCGCACGCGCTCGCCACGCGCCAACCGATGCGCCACGCGTTCGCCCCAACGGTCGCGAACCTGATCAAATAACTCTACAACTCGCATAAGTTAAGTGTACACTACATTAGGGTTACTGACAAAACTTATAACCATTCTCAACGCTCACTTATCCAGCGGAGCAACCCGATTTTGCAGCCAGGCCAGCAGTGTATCGCCCACAATTTGCAAACTCTCTGCCGAAACTTTATCCAGCGTATCTTCGGTCGTATGCCAGTAAGGATAATCAAAATCAATCACATCAACTGCCGGAATGCCCGCTTGCAAAAACGGCGTGTGGTCGTCGAGCATACTGTAGCCCATCATCGGAAGGAAATATGCGCTATATCCCAGAGCCGCTGCCTGTTCCCAAATTGAGAACGTCAGCGCAACATCGGAATTACGCTCCATTTTAATATTCAAATCGGCATCGCCAATCATATCTACAATAATCACCGCGTCGGGCTGTCCTTCCAACGCGGCGACAAAAGCGCGCGAACCGAGAATCCAATCCCAGCCTTCGATGCGGCCGTTATCTTCAGCGTCGAATAATACCAACCAGATTTCCGCGGGATAATCAGCCGGGATGACACGCGCCAGCTCGAGCAGAACAGCCACGCCCGAAGCGCCATCATTGGCCCCAGGGACGGGCAGCCCGCGCTTCTCCGGGTCGGGGTCTTGATCGGCGTAGATGCGCGTATCATAATGAGCTGCCAAAATAAACCAGGGCTGCCCGTCTGCGCGGGCTTCGTGCTGCGCGACGAGATTGGTGATCTCATGCCCATCGATTTCCGCTGCCTGGGGGGCGGTCGTCCAGCCCGAGGCAGAGAATTCGGCCTGTGCCCATTGTAAAAATTGCACCCGCCCGGGACTCTCCGGCGTGCGCGGCCCAAAAGAAAGCTGCGCCTCAATATCAGCCAAGGCGCGCTCACCATCAAAGACCGCAGCGGGCACGCTCGCGGTAACAGCGAATAGCCAACCCACAAGCAGCACCAGGCTTAATCCGGAGCCAAGAAGAATACTCCATTGTTTTTTCAAAAATATCCTCTTTCTATAATCGTCAACAAAAGCTTGGACACACGTCATTCTGAACGAAGCGTATGCGGAGTGAAGAATCCATCAACCGGAATGTTAAAAAGTGCCTATGCAAGTGATGAATCAAGCCGCTTCAAAGGGATTCCTCGCTACGCTCGCTATGCTCGCTGCGCTCGGAATGACAACGATTCCCCAGTCATATTCAGATTGAACCCATTATATTGAAGGTTTTGGCTTGCAAGAATGCTTCCAGACTTTCCAGCGCGCGCGCCGCGTAAAGCTGCATCCGCTGGCGTTTGTTGCGGCGTCCCTTGCCCGGTGCGGGCAACGCGGGCAAAATACCAAAATTGGCTTTCATCGGCTGAAAATCTGCCGCGCTGGCATGGGTAATATAATGACACAACGCGCCCAGCATCGTTTCCGGGGGCATTTCCAGCGGGGCCTCACCACTGAGCAGGCGCGCCGCGTTCCATCCAGCCAACAAACCCGTGGCAATATTTCCGGCGTAGCCCTCGACGCCAGTAATCTGCCCGGCGAAAAATAAATCATCCCGTTGACGGAATTGCAGCGTGGGATGCAACAGCGCGGGCGAGAAAATAAAGGTGTTACGGTGCATCTGTCCGTAACGGGCAATCTCGGCATTTTCCAGGCCAGGGATCATGCGGAATACGCGGCGCTGCTCGGCAAACGTGAGATTGGTTTGAAAACCTACCAGGTTATATAATGAGCCAGCCAGATTATCCTGACGAAGCTGCACTACGGCATGGGGGCGTTTTCCGGTGCGAGGGTCTACCAGGCCGACAGGACGCAAGGGGCCATAGGCCAGCGTTTCATCGCCGCGCTGACTCAACACTTCAACAGGCAGGCAGCCTTCGAAAAAGGTGTGCATTCCCGCCCGAACGCCTTCAGTTACCTGTTGTTCAAATGATTTCAACTCAATGCGCTCCGCTGTGCGCAGCGCGCGAACAAACGCTTCGTATTCGCCAGCATTGAGGGGGCAGTTGATATAATCGCCTTCATCTTGCTCGCCACGTCCATAGCGCGAGGCGCGGTAGGCGATATCCATATTGATCGAATCGAGGGCAACGATAGGGGCAATCGCATCAAAGAAATATAGGTGTTCCTGCCCGGTAAGCGCCGCCAGCGCCGCCGACAAGCGATCAGAAGTCAGTGGGCCAGAAGCAATAATAGTTGGTTGTTCAGGGATCCATTTGACTTCTTCACGGATGATTTCAATATTTTTATGTTGAGCCAACCGCTGTGTTACCAACGCGGCAAACTGATCGCGATCTGCGGCCAGCGCGCCGCCCGCGGGAACTGCGGTCTCATCGGCGCAGGCGATGAGTAATGAATTCATGCGGCGAAGTTCATTTTTCAGCAGGCCCGGAGCGCGGTCGTCCAGATTTGATCCCAGGGAGTTGGAACAAACCAACTCCGCAAGGTCGCCCCCGGTATGGGCACCCGTTTCGAGCCTGGGGCGCATCTCGTACAATTTTACGCGCACACCGCGTTGAGCCGCCTGCCAGGCAGCTTCACTGCCAGCCAATCCGCCGCCAATAATGATTAATATTTCCATAAATGCAATTTTACCAGCAGGGCAAACTTCTGCTACAATTATCTAAACGTTTCCAGTACTTTGGGATTGGCGCAATGCAATGCACACAGGGGGGATATGCTCCCTAAAGCTACTCCGGCCACTCCTGAAAATCATGCGTGGGACTATGGCATCAAATGGATAACTGGCAATTTACCCCATACGCTTTTCTATACACAGCATCGGTACTCACGGCGATTGGATTGAGTATTTTTGCCTGGGGCACGCGTTCGGTACGCGGCTCTCGCTATTTTAGCCTGTTGACTTTGAGCACGGGAATTTGGGCTTTCGGCCACCTGATTGGCTTTTTTCATCGAAATACGTTGATAAAGATTCTGATGATACGGGTAGAGTATTTGGGGATTATTACTACCAGTATGTTCTGGCTATTATTTGTTGCCAGCTATACACAGTTTGACCAGTGGGTGAACAAAAAATCAATTGCCGGATTGAGCATTATTCCGATTGTGAGTTATGTACTGATTCTCACTTTTCCCTGGCATAATTGGTTTTATCTGGATTATGAATTTGTCGTCCAGGAAGGCCTGCTGCTTTTTCGAAAAACATATGGGGCTGGGTTTTACCTCTGGACGTCGTATGCGTATATTATCGTCATGACTGGGGTTTTGATTTTGATTCGCGGCATGTTGCGGATGCCCAGAAAATATCGCTGGCAAATTATCCCTTTGACACTGGTGATTATCTTAATTCTGACGCCGAATGCACTATATATTAGCAACAGCAACCCGATAGCGCCTTATGACCCGACACCGCTCAGCTTCGTACTTACGGGCGCGATATTTTTCATCTTGATGAAACTCTACCATTTTTTGGACGTTGTCCCGGTGGCGTATCATTTATTCTTCAAGCATGTTCAAAGTGGTGTAATTATCACCGATGAACGCAAGCATATTCTGGACATGAATCTTGCGGCGGAATCG
Source organism: Chloroflexota bacterium (assembly GCA_018648225.1). Taxonomy (NCBI): domain Bacteria; kingdom Bacillati; phylum Chloroflexota; species Chloroflexota bacterium. The sequence continues at coordinate 4,579 of JABGRQ010000047.1, read as the reverse complement.
TACTCAGGCGCACGGTCTTCATTTGCGCTTGGCAAGAATATTTTTAACTTATTTCCAGATCACCAAACATCCATCCAGAAAATTATTGATTCGCCGGGCACAATCGTCGAATTACAAATCCATCCGGGGCGGTGGTACGAATTGCAGTCCACAAATATCCAGAAAGGGCAGGAGGCGATTGAAGGCCATATCATTATGTTTTATGATATTAGTGATCGCAAAATGGCCGAGGATGAGTTACGCAAACAGGCGAATACCGATTCACTCACCGGCGCGCTTAATCGCCGTCACTTATTCGGCCAGGCCGAGCGCCTGTTTCAGCAATCCAAACGCTATCAACATGATCTGACGGTTTTAATGATTGATCTGGATCACTTTAAGCACATTAATGACCGGCATGGACACACCATTGGCGATCAGGTATTGATTGAATTGGTGCAACGGCTGCAAAAGAAAATTCGCTTACCCGATATTCTGGGGCGCTATGGGGGCGAAGAATTTGTCATCTTGATGCCAGAAACCCCACCCGAAAGCGCCCGAAACGCCGGAGAGCGGTTGCGCAAAGCGGTAGACAAGACTCCAATCCAAACCGAGATTGGGCCGGTCAAATTGACCATCAGCGTTGGCATTGCTACATCCAATTTTGAAACCGATACGACGATTGACCAATTAATCGACAGAGCCGATCAAGCCCTGTATCAAGCCAAACAAGCCGGACGCAATCGAGTCAGCGCAAAATGATAAAACTACCCTGGAATATGCAAATCAGAAAAAAACACCAACGCCAAACCAAAGAATTTGAGAAAGAACTGGCGCTGCGAAAGCAAACGGAAGCCGCGCTACTCGTAAGCGAAGCGCGCTATCGGACACTTGCCGATACAGCGCCCTATGCGATTATTTTGCATAAAAATCATGAAATCTACTTTGCCAATCCGGCCGCCATTCAATTACTGGGGGCAACAGGCCGTCAAGATTTGATTGGAAAACATATTCATACGATCGCCTCTCCCGAGAATTGGCTGTCCATAGAAAACCGCGGGCAGAGTGGGGGCCATCCAGTCCGGAGCGAATTTATCCGCCTGGATGGCAACGTCATTCCGGTTGAAATCACGCAGGAAGTCCAACACCTTGATGATGAACAAGCCGTCCAGATTATGGCGGTTGACATTAGCGCTCATGTAGAAAAAGAGCAATCGCTAATTTCGCAATCCAATTATCTACGACAACTTAATAATATCGCCATCATTGCCGCCGGAGTGAGTAATTTTAACGATATGCTACAGGCGCTGGCCTTTCATCTGGGAGAGCTTTTTGGCGCGGATGGCTGCTATCTTGCGCTGTGGGATGAAGAAACGCAAACGACTCAACCCGTAGCAGCCTACCAAAAAATGAGGGAAACCAATCCGAGCATGAAAGCGATCAAAGGGCAGCAAACCATGACTGCCGCAGTGTTGCAAGCAGAGAATACGCTGATCGCCGAAGATACACGCAATTCGTCCTATGTTGATCCGGCCATCGCGGCGCAATTTCCACCACGTGCAGCGATGGGGCTGCCGCTGATTGTAAATGAACAAAAACTGGGGGCAGCAATCATTGGTTTTGAAATCGGCCATATCTTCACCGATGAAGAAATCACCCGCGGCGAACAAGTGGCCGCCCAAATTGCGCTGGCAATCGCCAGGGCGAAGTCCTTTGCCCATGCCCAGGAAAGCGCAAAGGCGCTCAGCCAACGCAATTCCGAGCTATCTATCTTATATCAGGCCAGCCAGGTGATTGGCTCAGCGCTCACCCTCGATGATGTACTCCAGCAAATTGCATCCATTCTTAGCAACGCACTTTCGCCCAGCGGTTGCTCAATCTCTTTGTGGTATCCAGAACAAGATTATATTGAAACGCTGCTCGATTACAGCCGGGAGTTCCCGGAACTCACAGAAAAAAAAGGAACCAGATACAACCTGAAAGATTATCCAGCCACGCGACAAGTGCTTGAAACCGGCCAGCCGTCCAGTCTGAGTTTAAATGATCCCATGCTGGACCCCGGTGAACGCATTTATATGCAAAAAGATGAAATCACCTCAATGTTAATGTTGCCGCTGATTACCGGCCAGCGCATCTCAGGGTTAATAGAAGTTTACGAAGAAACTACCTTCCGCGAATATACCCAGGACGAGATTCAATTGGCACAAAGTTTATGTACTCATGCCGCCGCCGCGATTGAAAACACGCGCTTATTGCAAGATTATCAGAATCTGACCAACGAGCTTGAACAACGTGTGACGCAACGCACAGCCGAATTAGAATTGCGCGTCACAGAAGTTGAACAACTCAACAGCGCAATGAGCAATTTGCTCGAAGACGTGCAAACTTCCAATCGGATTCTGGAAATAACTACCCTGCAACTTCAGGAAGCCAATCAGGAACTGGAATCCTTTTCCTATTCTGTATCACACGACTTGCGCGCTCCGCTGCGCCATATCAACGCGTTTACCCAATTATTGCTCGATCGCGATCATGAAGATATGGATAAAACATCGTTGCGCTTTCTCAATAATATTGCCGCATCCAGTGACCGCATGAGCCAGCTGATTGATGATCTGCTCAAATTTTCGCGCACTTCGCGCGCCGAGATGGAATTGCGCGCGGTAGATTTTAGCTCTTTGATCGAAAAACTGGTTGAAGAGATTGAAATCACAGACGAGGATCGCGTGATTGATTGGCAAATCGCCTCCATGCCGATAGTTCAGGCCGACCCGGCGCTAATGCGCGTGGTGTGGAGCAATCTGATCGCCAATGCTGTGAAATACACTGGATTGGCTGAAAATACACACATTGAAATCAGCAAAGATATGGACGAAACAGGGGAGTTCTATCACTTTTACATCCGCGATAATGGTGTTGGCTTTGACCCGCAATATGCCGACAAGTTGTTTGGCGTATTCCAACGGCTGCACCAACGCGATGAATTTGATGGAACCGGCATTGGACTGGCGACCGTCCGGCGCGTAATTCATCGTCACGGGGGGCGCGTGTGGGCCGAAAGCGAATTGGGCCAGGGAGCAACTTTCTATTTTTCGCTCCCTGTTGAAACCCGCTAATTGCAAAAAAATCTGTCAAATCCGGCTGATTCTCAACAATACAGTCTTAATATTATGTTATGATGTTGCTATTTCCGCAAAGATCGCATTATCTAAAAATCTGTGAATTCGTCGCCAACAAAGAAGCAAAACCCTAAAATTCATATCCCCGCAGCAAGCTGTGGGGTATTTAGGAAAACTGAATAAAGGATCGCAATGAAAACTAAAAAATCCTATCGCTGGTTCGTTGTTGTCATTTTCTTCTTCTTCATGCTGCTGCACCAAACCGATAAACTGCTGATCGGGCCGCTGAAATCGCAGATTAGCGCTGAGTTCAAGATCAACAACACGCAGTTTGGCATGATTATCACTGGAGCATTGGTCGTAGGCACAATTCTATACCCGATTTGGGGCTACCTTTACGACCGCTTCGCCCGCGCTAAACTACTGGCGCTAGCATCTTTCATTTGGGGAGCAACTACCTGGCTGAGCGCCATCGCCCGAACATTCCCAGTATTTGTGGCAACGCGCGCATCCACTGGCGTGGACGATTCATCGTACCCGGGGATTTATACCCTGATTGCGGATTATTTCGGCCCCAACATGCGCGGCAAAGTCTACGGAGTGCTGCAACTGGCGCAACCGATTGGCTACCTGATTGGCATGGTACTGGCTCTGATGGTGGCCCCCGGCCTGGGATGGCGCAATGTTTTTTATATCACTGGCGGACTGGGGCTGCTGCTGGCAATATTAATCTTTTTCTTCGTAAAAGAAATGCCACGCGGCAAAGCCGAACCTGAATTTGCCGATATAGAAGAAATGACCCAATTCCGCTTCTCGTGGGCGGAGGCCAAAGAAGTGTTCAAGAAACGCACCATGTGGTTTGTCTTCTTACAAGGCTTCGCCGGGGTTTTCCCCTGGAATGTGATTACTTATTTCTTTTTTGACTACCTCGAAAAAGAGCGTGGTTACGATGGGGACGCGATCCTGTTCACGATGGCGCCGGTGATTTTGGTGCTGGCAGCGGGCTACTTCGTCGGCGGGGCGGCAGGGGATGCGGCCTTCAAACGCACTCGAAAGGGGCGGATTCTGGTCTCCAGTGCGGGTGTGCTGCTAGGGGCGTTGTTCCTGTTCCTTGCGATCCAAACCCCGATTGATGCCCGCAACACCTTCCTGGTCTTAATGCTGTTGACGGCGATTTTCATGCCGCTTTCCTCGCCCAATGTAATCTCGACAGTGTACGATGTCACCGTTCCTGAAGTGCGCAGCACCGCCCAGGCCGTGGAATATTTCATCGAAAACGGCGGCGCAGCGTTTGCTCCACTACTGGCAGGCATTATCGCCGATGCTACCAACCTGCAAACGGCGATCCTATCGATATGCATCACAGCCTGGCTTCTGTGCTTCCTGTTCTATCTGGGCGCGCTATTCTTTATCGATGGTGATATCCAAACATTGCGCGATCAAATGCAAAAACGTGCCGCAAAAGATCGTTTGCAACAGGC